>JAFZLE010000080.1 GCA_017551645.1 Clostridia bacterium
ATATCATGCAGGTACTTGCCCAGGCTCTCTTTGTAGAAGCAGTTCACGGTCACCCAATGTCCTTCGGGAACGTTCTTCTCCAGCTCGATCTGGTAGTTCTTGTCGGTACGCCAGGGCTGGTCGGGCTGCTGGGAGAAGAAGCCGTTGTAACCCATGATCAGCGCGGTGTCGTTGGCCTTGTCGTTGTCGGTCAGCGCGAAAGTCTCGGGCAGCAGGCCCTCATGATACAGGGTGTTCAGCCAGCGGAAGCCTTCCTTGGCGCCGGGCAGCATCTCGGGGTTGGCGGAATAAGCGTACCAGTCTTCCTCGGTCACTTCGTTGAAGTCGACGAACGCGTCGGTGAAGCGGCGCACGTTGAACATCGGGTTGGGGGCGTAGATGCCGAAGGAGAAGGGCATGGTGTTCTCACCGGCCAGCTGGGCAGCCTTGGCGGCGCGCAGGTAATCGGTGAATTCGTCAACGGTGGTGGGCTTTTCCATGCCGAGGGCCTCGAGCCAGTCGGCGCGGATGAAGTTGCCCACATTGGCGACGCTCAGGCGGCGGGCGGGGATGAACCACTGCTCTTTCACGCCGTCGCCGTCATGGTCGGACTGACCGTAGGTCAAAAGCTGCTCGCCCAGGAAAGCCACCAGGTTGGGAGCGTACTCCTCGATCAGCTCGTCCAGCTGCCAGATGCCTTCCTTGTCGATGCACTGCTGCACCAGGGCTCCGCCGTAGGTCATGCACAGGTCGGGAGCGGTGCCGCCCGCCAGGGCGTTGGTCAGCAGGTCGCCTTCGGTCCAGCGCGCGAAGGATACGAACTCCAGCTTGATGTGGTTGGGATCGCCGAAATGCTCCTGCGCGTAATGGAGCTGCCAGCAGTCGGTCACGTCAAGACCGGTGATCTCACGGTCATAGCACTCGACGCGCAGAGTGAGCCAGTCTTCTTCCGCGGATACCGCGGCGAACATGCCCAGCGCGAGCACGAGCGCCAGCAGGATAGCCAGGATCTTCTTCATGTTTGTCTCTCCTTTGATGATATATTGTCCGCCTTCGGGCGGCAAGGTACAGGTCATTTCCCTTCCGATCTAGCCCTTCACGGCGCCGATGGTGACGCCTTTAACGAAGTAGCGCTGGACAAAGGGGTACACCACCAGTATGGGAAGGGTCGCGAAAATAATGGTGGCGGGCTGTATGGACTCGCTTATCTCGGTTGCCAGGGTGGAGGTGCCGCCTTCCATCTGGGCGATATCCACCGCCTGGGAGCCCTTGATTATATGGTAGAGCTTGAGCTGCAGGGGTTGGTAAGCCTTGGTCTGGATGTAATACAGCGCGTCCTGGAAACTGTTCCACTTGCCCACGGCGTAGAACAGCGTGAGCGTGGCCAGCGAGGCCATTGACAGGGGCAGGTATATCTTGATGAGCACCAGGAAGTCATTGGCGCCGTCGATAATGGCCGCTTCCTCCAATTCTCCCGGCAGCGCCGAGAAGAAGCTCTTGAGGATTATCATATTATATGTGGACAGCATGCCGGGCAGTATCAGCGCCCAGGGCGTGTCCAGGAAACCCAGCTGCTTTATGTTCAGGTAGATCGGGATCGTGCCGCCGGAAAAATACATGGTGAACAGCGCCATGGTGTTGAAAAACCTGCGGCCCGCCAGGCGCTTCTTGGTGAGCGGGTATGCCATCAGCACGGTCATCACCATGGAAAACGCCGTGTATGTCACGGTTATGAACACGGTATAGAACATGCTCCTCACCATGGCCGGGTCCGCGAATATCGCCCTGTATGCGTTAAAATCCCAGCCCACGGGCCAGAACGTCACCTTGCCCGCCAGTATCGCCGACTTGCTGCTTAAGGAGTTGGCAGCCACGTTCACGAACGGCAGCAGGCAGGTCATGCTTATAAGCAGAATGATCAGCGTCAGCACCACCTGATAGCCCGTCCAGATGCTCTTTTCCTTCCTGACTTTTATCGCCGGCTTCTCAGTCGCTGTGTTAGTCATATGCCCGCCTCCTTACCAGATGCCCTCTTCGCCCAGTTTGGTGGACACGAAGTTGGCGGAAGATATGAGTATCAGTCCGACCACCGACTGGAACAGACCGATGGCGGTCGCCCTTGCGAACTGGGAATTGGTTATGCCGGTGCGGTATACGAATGTGGAAAGCACGTCGCAGTATTTGCGCACCTGGGGGTTGCCCAGTATCTGCGGCCGGTCGAAGCTTATGTTCATCATCTGGCCCACGCTGAGGATGAGCAGCACCACGATGGTGGAACGGATGCCCGGCAGCGTGACGTGCCAGATCTGCTGCATTTTGTTGGCGCCGTCTATCTTGGCGGCCTCAAACAGCTCCATGTTGATGCCGGTTATGGCGGACAGGTACAGTATCGTGCCCCAGCCCATGCCCTGCCACACGCCCACCAGCGTGTAGGTGGCCTGCCAGTGCGGGCCGTCGGTCAAAAACGGTATGCCCGTAGTCACCCAGCCCCACTTGAGCAGGGTGGAGTTTATCAGGCCCGTGCTGGGAGAAAAGATCTGCAGCACCATGCCGCCGATTATGATCCAGCTTAAGAAGTGCGGCAGGTAAAGCAGCGTCTGAGATACCTTCTTTACGGCTATCGAGCGCATCTCGTTAAGCATTATGGCAAGCACGATGGGCACCGGGAAACCGCACACCAGACCCATGAAATTGAGCCACAGGGTATTGAGCAGCGCGTAGGAGAAGTCCGACATGCCCATGGTAAAGCGGAAGTTCTCCAGGCCTATCCACTGGCTGTTCCACATGCCCGTGAACATGTTGAAGTCCTGGAAGCCGATGATGATGCCCGCCATGGGTTTATAACAGAAGATAAGATAGAACGATATGGGCAGTATAAGCATTACATACAGCCGCCAGTCCTGCAGCCAGGACCTGCGGCGCGGTTTTTTGCGATCTGCGGCGGTCGCAGTCATATTGCCCACCCCTTATGTGTACGGAATTTATATACGCTTTTCTACCGAATATGTACATTATACCCTCTGAAAAGCGGAATTGCTATGCATATCTTACACAATTTTCTGCTTTGATATGCATTTATTACACGATATTAACACTTTGGCCAAATCGCGCATGGCAGCCGGGTCGTTTTTAGCCGCGGCCCGTCCCTCCGCGCGCGGCCTGCGGTTTTCGGAACACCAGCAGCCTGCCCCTTTCCAGTTCGTCCAGGCTCAGTCCTCCCTTTTGCTGGTAATACGGGCTGTACGCCTTCTCGAAATGGACGCCCCACGCCTCAATGTTCATGTGCTCGAAGCCGTACCCGCATATCTCGTCCGTCAGTTTCCGGTAGGTGTATCTACACTTTTTCCCGGCTTTGTCCCGGAAGTTCGAAAGGTGGAACGGCAGGACCGCCAGTATCCCTCCCCGCTTCAGTGTCCTTTGCGCTTCCTCCAGCATCACGAAGCGGTGCAGCCCGCCGTATATCTTTTCTTCCCCGTGGAACAGGTCTGAATAAAGTATCAGGTCAAACGTGCCGTCGTCAAACTCCTGGCGGAAGTCCTCTCTCCCTGCGACTGCGGATACGCAGCGCATGTTGCCGGCTTCGGCTTTTCCCTTTATATAGTCCAGCGCGCGGCGGTTCGTGTCGACGGCGTACACGGTGCAGTCCGGCCCGAACGCGTGCGCCAGGGCGAAAGTGTAACTGCCCATCCCGCAGCCGTAATCCAGGATGACCGGCCCCGGCACATTCAGTAGCGGGGCGAACAGGCGTTTGCCTTCCGTTTTCCCCCACAGGTCTATCTCGTCAAAAATGCTCATGTATGATGCTCCGCCTCCACGCTTCTTCATGTTTCAGCAAGCCGGCGCCTTTCCTCCGCGCCTAAAGCTTGTACTGCATGAAATTGCCGTTCTTCACAAACCCGAAATCCGTGTACAGCATTACGCCCATGTCTGACGCCGTGATCTGCACGCTCCCGCAGCCGTAGGCGCGCGCTTCCTCCACGACGCGGCGCAGAAGCTCCCTCGCGATCCCCCTGCGGCGGTAAGCGGGAAGGGTGTACATGCTGGAGAGCAGCCCTATCTTTCCCGTCGGGCATCCGAAATACGGCGGTTTCTCCACAAAGGACATGCCGCTGGTGCCGATTATGCTTTCCCCGTCCAGCGCCAGATATGAAACGAAGGAACCGTCCGCCAGATGCCTTATATAGTAATCCGTAAGCGCGGGCACCAGGTCTGTATCTTCTGTCGCGCCCTCCTCCCTGAGCTGTGAGATGCGCATCGGGATGAACCGCTCAAGATCCGCTGCCGTAAGCTTTCTGTATTTGATGTCCATCTTTCCATCCCCTTTCTCTTACGGACACGATTATATCAGAAACGCAGCGGTTTAGGAAGCCGCGCCGCGGAAAGAAACCGCGGTCTGCCGGGAACCTTTTGTTCCTCATGTCCGTCAGACCATTCGTGACGAAACGAACTCGCACAAATAAAGCAAGGAAGTGACACAAAATGAAGAGACTTATGACCCTGACGCTGGCCGTGATCATGCTGCTTACGGCATGCATGGCCGCAGCCGAGACCAAGCTCACCGTCACCGGCAACGGAGAAACGCGCATCAGCGCGGATACCGCCGTGATCTCCCTGGGCGTCAGCGCCCGGGACAAAAACGTCTTAAAGGCGCAGCAGCAGGTCAACGAAGCCATCGCCGCCATACGCAAGGCGCTTATCGGGCTGGGCGTGCCCGAGGAAAACATCACCACGGACTACATCAGCATCGGCGCCGTGTACGATTACTCCTTTGACCTGGCAAGGCTCACCGCTTACAGCGCCACCACCACCCTCGCGGTCAAAGTGACCGACATAGATAAGGTAGGCACGCTGATCGACGCCGCTTTCGCCTCCGGCGCCAATGACCTGAACGGCATCACCTTCTCCGCTTCTGACACCGAGCAGGCCAAAGCCGAATCCCTGAAGATGGCAGTCGAAAACGCGAAAGCCAAGGCTGAGATCCTGGCGGAAGCGGCCGGCCTCAGGATCACCGGCATCGAAGTCATCTCCGAAGGCGGCGTTTACAGCTATTCCAACACCGTAGGCAACGTCTACGCCAGGGATCTTAAGATGGACGAGGCGTATGTGGAAGCGGGCACCGTGGTGCAGGCCGCCAAGCTCATCGTCAGCGCCAGCGTAAGCATCACGTTCACTGCCGAATAAACGCTCTTTCAAAAACCGATCTGCAGGAAGGAAAACCCATTCAAATGAAAAAAGTCATCGCGATTATCGTAAGTCTTACACTGCTTTTCTCCGCGTGCGTTTTCGCGGAGGAGACCGAACCGGATTTCGCCATGTTTTCTGGCATGGAATGGAGCTTTCTGAGCGGCGCGGGCGCCTGGTCCACGGATATGCGCATACTTGAGGACGGATCGTTCTGGGGAGAATACCATGACAGCGAGATGGGAGAGGCCGCCGAGAGCTATCCTGACGGCACCGTGTACTGCTGCTCCTTCTCAGGCAAAATGAGCTTCGCCAGCCGGGCAGACGAGTATTCGTGGAACGTGAGCGTCTATGAATTGAAGGTCAGCGAGGAGATCGGGACAGAATACGTCGACGACGGCCTGCGCTTCGTGATCACGGAGCCTTACGGGCTGAGCGAGGGCGATACCATGCGCCTGTACCGTCAGGGCACCCCCACAAGCCTGTTTTCCGAAGATATGCTCCTCTGGGCCCATGTCTACGGCGAGGACGGAGCCGCCGCCGAACTGGAAGGCTGGTTCCTGTGCAGCGAAAACAACGGATCCGGCTTTGTCGGCTGTTCGTTCCCCGGCGAAACATACATGGCAGATCCCTGGCTGGAGCTGACTTCCGCGCAGCTTATGGAGCTGTCCGGCCTGGAATTCGCGGTGCCCGAAGGCGCCGAAAACGTCATTTACCGCTACCTGCCGGACGAGCACATGGCCGAGATGCAGT
Source organism: Clostridia bacterium (assembly GCA_017551645.1). Classification (GTDB taxonomy): domain Bacteria; phylum Bacillota; class Clostridia; order Christensenellales; family Aristaeellaceae; genus RUG14130. Next base: position 5,914 of record JAFZLE010000080.1, read on the forward strand.
TTGAGCTGTTCGGCGACGAGTTCTGCGCCCGCATACAGCCCGCAGCCCTGGAATACGGCCAGCTGATGAACATCTCCGGAATCTACCTGCCCCTGGAAAACGAGGAAGAGATCACCGTAAAGCACTGTTACGGCACCATCGGCCAGTCCCAGACCGGCAGCAAGGACTGGATGGAGCTGTGCCTGTGGTACGACTTAGCGCCGGGGCTCATGTACTCCCTCTCCGTGTACAGCACGGACCTTGACGGGCTCGACCTCAGCGCCGTGGCGGAACAGGTGTACATCCCCGCCCAGGGAGACGTGTGAACCTTATCGCAAATATAAAACATTCCGCCCCTCCGGCTGCTGCCGGAGGGGCTTTTTTCGTCACGTAGGCGTGTGAATCGAGAATTCATTTTTTCCGCATCGTTTTATGCAAATTGTTAGCATAATGTTAACCCAAGAATTAGCACTCACCTATTGACAGTGCTAACAAAATGAGTATAATATAAGGCGAACAAAGGGAAAGGGCAAAAGGGAACGGAGTCCCGCCCCGAGTTCGCGGTAACAACATGCTACGACCTACGCCGACACACACCCCTGCGACGATAGTCCCGAAAGGCACAATCACAGCAGGTGCGCAGTACGCGCAAGAGTCAAAGGAGGTAAGAGTTATGTTGATGCCCAGTATCTTTGGTGAAAACCTGTTCGACGAATTCTTCGGAGACCTGGACCGGGAGTTCAGGCACATGGACCGCAAGCTGTACGGCAAGAACGCCGCCCGCGAGATGAAGACCGACGTGCACGAGCACGATGACCATTACGAGGTCGACATAGACCTGCCGGGCTTCAAAAAGGACGAAGTGACGCTGGAACTTGAAAACGGCTACCTGACCGTGACCGCGGCCAAGGGACTCGACAAGGACGAAACGACAAAGAAAGGCAAGCTGATCCGTCAGGAGAGGTACGCCGGTACGCTGCAGAGGAGCTTCTACGTGGGCGAAGAGCTCACCCAGGCCGACATAGGCGCGAAACTTGAGCACGGTGTGCTGAGCATAAACGTGCCCAAGAAGGAAGCGAAAAAGCTGCCTGAGAAGCAGACCATAATGATCGAAGGCTAAAAAGAAAAAGACGGGGGCCGGCGAAAAACCGGCCCCCCGCTTTTTTATCCGTTCGCTGGTCACGGCAGTATGAATTGGTCCTCTTTCGTGAGGCCCAGCGCCTCGATCACTTCCGGCGCGCGCTCGGGCACCACTTTCATGCCTTCCGGATGGTGGGCGTCGCTGGCCAGGTAGAACTTGCAGCCTTCCTCTCCCGCCAGGCGGTAGAGCCTCAGCATGGCATCGGAGTGCTCCCGCCAGCCTTCCCCGAAGCACGAAAGGTTTATCTCTATTCCCGCGCCCAAAGCGGCGAACCTGCGCATCGCCCCGCGGAAGCGCTTTTCGTCGACCAGGCTGTACACTTTATACTGGTCGCCCTCGCTGAATATCAGGCCGCAGGTGATGTGGGCGATGCCCACCTTGCGCCAGGGCAGGTCCATACGGCTCAATTGCTCGAGCCTCTCCGCCAGCAGGCCGGCCCTCTTTTCTTCGGTATCATAACTTTCTGAGCCCACCAGCCCCTTCATGTGGAAGTGGTTGGGCGGTATCACAATAAAGTCGAACTTGCCGTAATTGGCGGGGTCCAGCCCCAGCCTGGTTCCGCCGCAGTACTCCGTTTCGCAGCCGAACACCATCCTTACCTGCTCATCCTTTGGCAAAGGCAGGTTTTCGCTCACATGCTCTATATCCTGCGGTCTATAAAACCCGTTGGGATCCGGCACGAGGCGGTCCCATAGATGGTCGGTTATGCACTGTACGGTATACCCGTGCGCTTTCGCGAAGTCGAGTATGCTCCGGGGCGTCTGGGCAGGGTCATTTGAACACAGGGAAAGATACGTATGGCAGTGCAGGTCGTGGTCCACTGGAAATCTCATAACGGCGCTCCTCCACGGTAAGTCATCCACGCAAATTGTACACCAAACGGAAATAAAGTCAAGCGCCGGGTATATTTTAACGCGCTTGCAGGATTTTTGAGCATACGCGGCGAATTGTGTATTTTTCGCGTCAAACAATTCGAGGGAGGGATATCCTTGCTGAGCAACGAGCAGACAGTAAAAATGCTTGAACGGCCCCATGGCGTTGCGGACATGGTGCTGGACACGGACGCCTTCAACGAGATCGACGACCAGTTTGCCATCGCCTACGCCATAAACGCGCCTGAAAGGCTGCGGGTAAAGGCGTTCTACGCCGCGCCGTTTTTCAACGAGCGTTCTTCCGGCCCCGCGGACGGTATGGAAAGAAGCTATTACGAGATCAAAAAGCTGTTAAAGCTGGCCGAAAAGGAAGATTACCCCGTGTTCCGCGGTTCGTCAGGCTACCTGCCGGACGAAAAAACGCCCGTGCCCTCCGACGCATGCGACGACCTTATCCGCCTGGCAATGACGTATTCCTCTGAAAGGCCGCTGTACGTGGTGTCCATAGGCGCCATAACCAACGTCGCCTCCGCGCTGATATCCAGACCAGAGATAGCGGAGCGCATAGTCGTGATCTGGCTGGGCTGCCACGCGCCCCACTGGGAGGACAATTACGAATTCAACGTGCGCCAGGACGTGGCCGCCGCGCGGGCGGTGTTCGATTCCGGCGTGCCCCTGGTGATGCTGCCCGCCCAGGGCACGGTGAGCGCCTTCGCCACCACGGGGCCCGAATTGGAATACTGGCTGCGGGGCAAAAATCCCCTGTGCGAATACCTTATCGACCACACCATCGAGGCCGCCAACGAGTACGCCAGGGGCCATGTGTGGAGCCGCACCATCTGGGATGTCACGGGCATAGGCTGGCTCATGAACGACGACAAAAAGCAGCTGATGCGGGACAGGATAGTGCCACGCCCCATCCCCGAGTACAGCCACCACCTGTCCTGGGACTTCCGCCGACCGCCCTGCCGCATGGTGTACCACATCAACCGCGACGGGCTGTTCCAGGACCTGTTCGACCATTTGGCGACCGATAAACGGGGTTAGAGCGCCCTCCCGCCGAGATATCGGTTTTCGGCATCCCGAAAATCGGTTTTCCGAAAACCGACGCCTATATAAAGGACGAAAAAAAGAACTAAGCAATAAAGTCCTGACAGACAAAAGACGGCCGCCCGCGCCGTCTTTTTCTCAAAGAAACGGGAACACTGCGCCGAAGAAAGCTCCCGGCCGCCGCAGCTCAAAAATATTAAATTTATATTACGATTGGCTCGTGGCGGGGACAGGCTGTGGCGCGATCTGCCTTTTGAGAGTATAATGTTACCTTGAGGAAACAAACAGGGAGGTAAGCCATGCCCGGCAGTCTTAGCGTGCTCGTAAAGCCCGTGAGCGGGGCGTGCAACCTGAACTGTTCCTACTGTTTTTACGGGGAAGAAGCCGCCGAAAGGGCCGAAAAGCGCCTGCCGCCCATGTCAGACACCACGCTGGAGGCGCTCGTAAGGCGCGTATTCGGGAGCCGTGAGACTGAAGTGTTCTTCGTGTTCCAGGGCGGCGAGCCCACGCTGGCGGGCCGGGAGTTCTTTGAGCGCGCCGTGAGCCTGCAAAAACAATATTCCCGTGGCAAAAGATTCCACAATTCCCTGCAGACCAACGGCCTGAAGCTGGACAGCGAATGGTGCGGTTTCCTCAAAAATGAGGACTTCCTGGTGGGACTGTCCCTGGACGGCGACACAGCCGCCCACGACGCCTGTCGGAAGGACAAATCCGGTCTGGGCACCCACGGGCGCGTGCTGGCGGCGGCGGAACTGTTAAACGCCAGCGAAGTACCGTTCAACGTGCTCAGCGTGCTCACGCGGCACAACGTAAGCGAACCCGAAAAGACCTACGCCGCGCTAAGGCCTTTTGGCTACATACAGTTCATACCCTGCGTGGCGCCCCTGCGCGGCGCCTACGAAAATGAGCTACCCGACTGCGCGCAGCTGGGCGATTTTCTGATAAAGACCTACGAGCTTTATAAGGAAGACCTGCTCTCCGGGCATTTCGTGAGCGTCAGGATGCTGGACAACTGGCTGCAGATGCTCATGGGCTACCGCCCCGAAAGCTGTTCCATGGACAGCATGTGCCGGCTAAGCTTTACGGTAGAGGCAGACGGCAGCGTGTATCCCTGCGACTTCTACTGTTTCGACGAATGGAAACTGGGAAACGTGAATGAGAACGGCTTTGACGAGATGCGCTCCTCCCCTGCCGCCCAAAGGTTCGTGACGTCTTCCGCGCCCGTGGCGGACGAATGCCGCAAATGCCGGTACTTCGCCCTGTGCCGGGGCGGATGCAGGCGTTTAAGGGAAAACCCCGCCCGGGAAGAGCTGGGTCTTAACCGCTACTGCGGGGCATACAGGCGCTTTTTTGACGCGAAATACATGGACATGGCGCGCCTCGCGGGCATGATAGCCGCCCGGCGCGGGCTGAAACGGTGATACATCCGATCTAATTATTCAGAGGTGAGATATTTGAAGCTCAGCGAACTAAAGCCCGGCTCTTCCGCCCGCATAGACCGCGTAGGCGGCGAAGGCGCGTTAAGGCAGCATTTTCTGGACATGGGCGTTATCCCCGGCACCGATATCACGCTGGTAAAACTGGCGCCCATGGGCGACCCCATGGAATTCAGGCTCCGGGGCTACGAGCTCACCCTCAGGGTAGCCGACGCGGATAAAATCGACGCCACGGCCATATCCCCCGACATCTCCGCCCAGGAGAGCGCCCGCGAAAAGCGCTTTACCGATCACCCCGGTCTGGGCGAGGAAGGCAAGTTCCACCCCAAGGGCAGCGGCGACCCCCTGCCGGAAGGCAGCCTGCTGACGTTCGCGCTGGTAGGCAACCAGAACTGCGGAAAGACCACACTGTTCAACCAGCTCACCGGGGCCAACCAACACGTGGGCAACTTTCCCGGCGTCACGGTGGACCGCAAGGACGGTGCCATACGCGGCCACAAGGACACGCTCATCACCGACCTGCCCGGCATATATTCCATGTCGCCATATTCCAGCGAGGAAATGGTGTCCCGCAATTTCGTGCTGGACAGCAAACCCAGCGCCATAATAAACATAGTGGACGCCACGAACATAGAGCGCAACCTGTACCTCACCATGCAGCTGCTGGAAATGAACACGCCCATGGTGGTGGCGCTCAATATGATGGACGAGCTGCGCGGCAACGGAGGTATGGTGGACATAAACGCCATGGAAGCCATGCTGGGCGTGCCCGTGGTGCCCATCTCCGCGGTCAAAAACGAGGGCGTTGACGAGCTGGTGCGCCACGCGGTGCACGTGGCCAAGTACCGTGAAAGGCCTTTAAGGCAGGACTTCTGCTTCCCGGAAGACCACGGCGGCGCGGTGCACAGGGCCCTGCACGCGGTGAGCCACCTGATAGAGGACCATGCCGAGGAAGCAGGGCTGCCCGTTCGTTTCGCGGCAAGCAAGCTCGTGGAGGGCGACAGCGATATCCTTTCCCGCCTGAACCTGGACAAAAACGAGCAGGAAATGCTGGAACACATAGTGCTCCAGATGGAAAACGAGCGCGAGCTTGACCACAGCGCCGCCATGGCGGACATGCGCTTCGATTACATCGAAAGGGTGTCCGACGCCTGCGTAACCCGCCCCAGGGAAAGTAAAGAGCATGTGCGCAGCCAGAAGATGGATAAGCTGCTCACCGGCAAGTACACTGCCCTGCCCCTGTTCATCGGCATAATGGCACTGGTGTTCTTCCTTACCTTCTTCCTTATCGGTCCCTTCCTGCAGGATCTGCTGGCCGGCGGGATAGAGGCGCTGGGCAGGCTGGTCGGAAAAGCCATGGAAGCCGGCAATGTGAACGAGACCATCAAAAGTCTGGTGCTGGACGGCATATTCGAGGGCGTGGGAAGCGTACTCAGCTTCATGCCCCTTATAGTGACCCTGTTTTTCTTCCTGTCCATGCTGGAGGACAGCGGCTACATCGCCCGGGTGGCCTTCGTTATGGACAAGCTGCTCAGGCGCATAGGCCTTTCGGGGCGCAGTATAGTGCCCATGCTGATAGGTTTCGGCTGCACGGTGCCCGCGGTGATGTCCACCCGCACCCTGCCCAGCGACCGGGACAGGCGCATGACCATACTGCTCACACCCTTTATGTCCTGCACCGCCAAGCTGCCCATATACAGCTTTTTCGTGAGCGCGTTCTTTCCCAGGTACAGCTGGCTGATAATCACGGGACTGTACCTGCTGGGCATAGTTACGGGCGTGCTGGTGGCGCTCGTATACCGCAAGACGCTGTTCAAGGGCGAAGCGGTGCCCTTCGTCATGGAGCTGCCCAACTACCGTCTGCCCAGTCCGCGGAACGTGGGCCAGCTTCTGTGGGAAAAGGCCCGGGACTTTCTGCACCGCGCCTTCTCGGTGATACTCATTGCCACCATAGCGGTATGGTTCCTGCAGAGTTTCGACTTCCGCTTCAACCTGGTCAGCGATTCCCATAACAGCATACTGGCGGTCATCGCGGGCTTTGTGGCGCCCGTGTTCAGGCCCGTGGGCCTGGGCGACTGGCGCATAGTCACCTCCCTTGTCAGCGGCTTTATGGCCAAGGAGAGCGTGGTGTCCGTGATGGAGATACTGTTCACGGACGGCGTGCAGGCCATCGGAAGCCTGACCGCCGCGTGCCTGCTGGTGTTCAGCCTGCTGTATACCCCCTGTGTGGCAGCCATAGCGTCCATACGCAGGGAGATGGGCCGCAGGTGGGCGTTTTACGTGATCCTGCTGCAGTGTTCCATAGCCTGGATAGCCGCGCTGATCGTGCGGCTGACAGGCATGCTGCTGGGCGCGGCGTAGGAGGCCGGTATGAATGTCTGGGACATACTCATTATAGTGCTGGTCGCCGCGGCTATTGTGTTTGCGGTCATACGCGTAAGAAAAGGCAAGAGCCGCTGCTGCGAAAGTGGCTGCGGATGCGGATGCGCGGGCTGCCCGAAAAGACCCGATAACAAATAGAGCATACAAAAAAGGCGGCGCGCGCCGCCTTTTTTATTTGTCATCCGCAGGTTTAATCGGTCTTTTTGCTGAACAGGAAAAACGGCCGGTCATGGCAGTCCTCACGTATTACGGAAAAGTCCGCGAACGCCTCGTTGCCCTCCATGCGCACTTTGCCCTTCCTGCCGGGGATGTCGAAGCGCCCGGGGCGGTACATGGGATCCCACACCTTTACGGTGTTCCCCTCTATGCCCGCCAGCACGATATAGTGCCCGCCGTCCGAGAACACGCCTGTCCAGCCGTCTTCCGGCCTGTCGCCGTAGGTGTTCGCGATGACCAGGCCCTTTTTATGTTCCAGGAAAGCCTTCGCCTCGTCCGCGTCCTCGGTATCGGTCACATTGAGCCCGAAGCGCTCGGCGAATACGGGCGAGAACCTGTACAGGTCGGTGCCCGGCTTTTCCCGCGCCCCGCACTCTATGGCGAGGCGGCACGCTTCCTCGGGCGGGAAGCTCACTCCCAGCATGTTTTCCGCCACCATGGAGGCGCAGCAGGGCCCGCAGCCGTTGTCCGCTATGGTGCCCTTGCCCGTGCGCTGATTGGGATAGGGCGTGTCTGGGTAGTCCAGCTGGCAGTAGAACACAGGCTGTCTGTTCATGGGATCGTCTCCTTTACGCATTAAACAAAACGGGGCGCTGCGGAAAAAGCGTCCGCGGCAGCCCCTTTGTCAAAGATCTATTCCGCGAAGATCGCGTAGATCAGGTTGGCCATTTCCTCACGGGTGAGCACGTCATCCGGGCGGAACGCGCCGTCGTCCGCCAGCATGAGCTCATAATCGCACATCACCTGCGCGATCGGGGCAATGTCCTCGCCTATGGCTTCGGCGTCAGTGAGCGTTATCTCTTCCGGTTCTCCCAGGTCCACGCCCAGCCCCTGCAGCACGCAGTAGGAGTAGTAGGCAGCCTCTGCGCGGCTCAGCTGGGTGCCCGCGTCGATCTGGGGCAGCAGGCCGTAGCCCGCCAGCCAGTCGACAGCGCTCTGGGGATCGTAGTTCCCGCCCATGTAGATGTATACGGACACTGCCAGGTCGCCGATATTCGCGGGCTGCGCGGAACCGAACTCGGTCTCGCTCACAGGAGGCATGAAGCCTTCCGCCATGACGTACTTGATCGCATCGTAGTACACGCCGTCTTCGCTCACGTCGCCCAATTCCGCCTTGCTCATGTCCTTGACTCCGAAGGGATTGAGCACCAGGTCGTACCTGTCCTGAGCCTCTATGGCCGCGGCGCCGCCGCTGGTGAACTGCGCGCCCTCTTCATACAGCTTCTGGTACAGGGAGGAATAGTTGGCGAACACTTCGGGCGTCATGCCCTTGAGCGCGCGCATGTATTCCAGCGTCTTTTCCTGGCTGTCGCCGTCCAGGTAATTGAGCAGCGCGTCGAAACCGCCGGAAAGCTCGCCGCCGCTCTTGGCGTAATAGCTGTAAGCGGACAGTATGTATCCGTCCAGGTCTTCCTGAGCGGGCGCGTCCTCAGCGATCATCTCGCCCAGGGAGGCGTACACGTCAAAGGTCTCGTCGATGTTGGGGTCCCTGTAAGTGATCACGTACACGCCGCTGTCCCTGGAACCGTGCAGCACGCCGTAAGCGCCGTACTGGACCCTGAGCAGCGGGTAGAGATAGTTGTCGTACACGTAAGAAGCCACCGCGTCCATGGCGCCGTCGTAACCGTCAAGCCCCAGTTCTTCCCAGGAAGCGTACACCATGTTATAGTTTACGGTGCCGTCGATTATGAGCGCCTCGTTCAGTTCCTCCGCATTGAGCGCGTATTCGGCGGGAACGATCTCACGCTCATCCAGGCTCATAAGGAACGCCTTGGCGGCGGCTTTGTTGATTTCGGCGCTGGTCTCGCTGCCCACGAAGCCCGCGATGGCGCCGGAACGGTTGTTAAAGTAATCCCTGACCGCCTTGAGCCCTTCGATGACGCTTTCGGGCTCGCTTTCAAGCAGCTGTTCGGTCTCCTCGAGGAACTCGTAATAATCGATGTAAGTCACATAGCTGAAATACCTGGTGGTGGCGTCAAAGGGGCCTTCCGCCCGGTACAGCATCACCGCGTAGCAGTTCTGGGTGATGGTGGAACGCAGGGAGGTCTTCAGCTGCTGGACCTGCTTGAGTATCTCTTCCGCGTCGTCCAGCTTGGTCTTATAGAGCAGTTCGTAAAGTAGATCGTAGCCCGCCTGCAGGTCCTCGTCCAGGGCAGTGAAGGTCAGGCGCATAAAGGGACGCGCGCTTTCCAGGTCGCCCATGGCGCTCACCTTTATGACGCCGTCGTACAGGTAGCGGGAGCTCAGGGTGGCGATCTCCTGCTTGGTGTGGTCCTCGGTGTCCAGTTCGCCCAGCAGGTCGCACAGCAGCTTAAAGTAGTGGAGCTGCTCCTCCTGAAGCCCGGAAGCGTCCAGCAGCAGGGCGGTCTCGCCCACGCCGTCAAGGTTCGCGTCCACGGTCACGAAGCGTATGCCGTCCCCGTCCGTTTCGTCCAGGATATCGTATACGCGCCTGTCCTCAGGCAGGTTCTGGGTGGTCACGGCGGTGAGCTGGCTCACAAATTCCTTGGTGGCTTCGTCCAGCGCGTCTTTATCGTAGGGCTGGTATGCCACTATGGCCTGGATCTCCTCGTCGCTCATTTCGGCCTTGTCCGCCTGCAGCATTGCAGTGAACGCCTCGGTATTGCTTTCCAGCAGGCCGGGCACGGGGTAAGTCACCACCAGGGCGTTTTTGTCGTTGCCCACAAGGTACTTTTCAGCCGCTTTGGACAGGGAGCCGTCCAGCGCCTTCTCCTCAAAGGAATCCAGCCGGTCGATCCAGTCCATATATCCGAACAGGTCGTCCTGCAGCGCCCAGTACGGGGCAATCGTTTCCACCATATCGGTGTTCAGGTCGTCCTCTTCGCCTATCAGCTGTATGCTCAGGTTGTAGCTGGACACTATGGCGTCCACCGCCTGGGGATCAAAGCCGTTCTCCACCGCGTCGGCGATAGACTCGTCGCAGATGCGCCTGAACGTCTCCGCGTCCTCGCGGTTCACGCCCTGTACATAGAACATGACGGACATGTCGGGAGTAGAGCTGTCCACGTACACGCCGCCGCTGGCTCCGGGCAGTTCACGCTTGAGCGTCTGGGAGAAGTAGGCGGAGTCGTCGCCCATGAGGGTGGTCAGGTAGTCCAGCTCGTCATAGTCGGCGTAGGCGCAGTCGGTGGCGAAGCCGTAGAACATCTGGGCCTGCTTGTCGGTGTCGCTGTTCTCGGCCACGGGATACCCGAATTCCGCCGTGACGCTCTCGGTAATGGGAACATAACCGTCGTCCGCGATGTTGAACTCCTTGCGCTCGTAGGCGGAGAAATAACCGTCCAGCAGCGTGAGGAACGCGTTTTCGTCCTGTATGTCGCCGTAGATGATGGTAAGGGAGTTGGACGGATGATAGTATTCCCTATAGAAATCCGTCACGTCCTCCCAGCTCATGGTGTAGATCACCTCGGGGATGCCGCCGGAATCCCTGCCCCTGGTGGAACCGGGGAACAGAGTGTTGTAGTAATTCAGCATCGCGGCGCGGGCAAGGGTGGAAGAGCCCTGCATTTCGGAATACACCGTACCCTCTATGCCAAGCTCGCCCTCCGGGTCGTCCAGGGTGTAGCGCCAGGCTTCTTCCCTGAAAATGTCCTCGTCTTCCAGGATCATGGGATTGAACACGCTGTCGGTGTAGAAATCCACGAATTTGAGCAGCTGCTCCTCACTCAGGGATGCCACCGGGTACGCCGTCATGTAGTTGGCGGTGTAGGCGTTCATGTAAGTGTTGTAGGTCTGCGCGCCAAGGCTGGTGAACAGGCCCCTGGAAGGGTATTTCGCCGAGCCGCCCAGCACGGAGTGCTCCAGCACGTGGGCGATGCCCTTATCCGTATACGTGGGCGTGCGGAAGGCGATCTGGAACGTGCGGTTGGTGTCCGAGTTGTTTAGGAACATCACCAGAGCGCCGGTCTTGTTGTGCTCGTACACCTTTACGTCAGCGCCCACCAGCTCGAAGCGGCGGCTGGCCGTCAAGGTGTAGGCCTCCGCGCCTTCGGCGCCGGCAAAGCCGCACAGCCCCGCCAGCAGCGCGATACAAAGGAATAAAGATATGATTTTCTTCATCGCGTAACTCCTCTCATGTATTTGCGGATAATATTACCACTTTTCCGCCTGTACGTCCATATTGTATTTGCAAAATTCCCGGGACTATGGTAAAATTTGCATAACAAACGTTTCAGGTGGCGCCATGCCTTACGGACTTTATCTGCTGAATATCGAGTTTCTTGGGTCTGAGGCCGCCCTTACCCGCGCGATGGCCCGCATCAGCCCGGGCAGGCGCGAAAAGGCCGGCCGGTTCAGGCTGGACAGTGACAAACGCCTGTGGGTGGGCGCGGGGCTGCTCATCGAGCGGGTACTGGACCTGTTGGACGCGCAGGGCGCGCAAAGGCAGCAGGGTTACCTGCCCTCCGGCAGGCCCTTCCTGCCCGCTTTCCCACAGATCGGCATAAGCATATCCCATTCCGGCGCATATGCGCTCGCCGCATGCTGCGACGGGCCGGTCGGGGCCGACGTGCAGACGCGGGTCGCGGACCCTGAAAAGCTCCTGCGCCTGCTGAGCGAAGAAGAACTCGCCTTCTGCCAAAAAGATCCCGCAGGGTTCACGCGCCTGTGGACACTTAAGGAAGCCTACGGCAAGTATACCGGCGAAGGGCTTTCCTATCCCCCGCCCCATATACGCTTTGACGGGGAAAGGCCGTATATGCCCGGGCTGCCCTGCCGCCTGTACGGGTATCCGCCCATCGAAGAACACTTTATCGCCTGCTGCCTGGAGGGGGAAAAGCCTCCCCTCACACTGCTCGCGCCCGAAGACGTTTTATAAACAAACTATCGATCACGGAGTGAAACACCATGCAGACCGCTCCCAAACGCACCGTAAGACACTCAAAAAGATACCTGGCCCGCCGGCGCAGGCGCATGCTCGGCATCGCCCTGGCGCTCCTTGCGCTTGCGGCGGCGCTGCTTATAATACTGCTGCCCCGGGGCGGCAAACCCGACACCGCTGACGAATCACCGCTTCCTGCGTCCGCTTCCGCCGCACAGACGCCGGCTCCCGAAAGCGCTCCCTCGCCTTCACCCACTCTTCCCGCGCAGAAATTCCTGCCCGTGATCAATTCCGGCGGCACCGATAAAAAACAGATAGCCATAACGGTGGACGACCTGAACGAGGTCAGCAATCTGAACCAGATAATGGATATCGCCCGAGCCAACGGCGCGAAGCTCACCCTGTTCCCCATAGGCAACGTCATCCAGTCAAAACCCGCCCTCAAAGCCGCCCTGCGCAACGCCCACAGCTGGGGATTCGAGATAGAGAACCACACCTGGACCCACTCCGATCTGTTCAACATGACGGATGAGCGCATGGCGCAGGAAGTCTGGTACCAGCAGATGGCGGTAAACGAAGCGCTGGGCGTGGAGTACGATCCCCACTTCATGAGGATGCACGGCGGGCTGGGCGAGACCTGCGGCAGGAGCCACCAGTATCTTATACAGCTGGGCACCTACAAAGGCGTGGTCAACTGGTCCTGGTCAGGTTCCGGCAGCAGCATCGAAGAGATCGAATCCCACACGCGCAACGGCTCCATACTGCTTTTCCACGCCAAGGATTCCGACCTGCAGAAGCTGCAGGCTTTCATCCCCTGGGCTGTCAGCCAGGGGTATGAGCTGGTCACGCTGAACGAGATGTTCGGCTATGAGCCCAACGCCACCCGTCCCCTCACCTATGATCCCGCCTCGAAGGAGCCGCCCGCTCCCCTGCCCTACGAGTATACCGACTACGTGCTGCTGGGCAAAAAGCCCAACATACGCCTGTACGCGGTGAAGCTCCTGCAGGAAAAGCTGGCGGAACTGGGTTATTTCAGCGCCGACGTGGTCTGCGACGGGGATTACGGCAGCATCACCAAGGCGGCGGTCAAGCTGTTCCAACTGGCGGGCGGCCTGAAGGCTGACGGCCTGGCGGGCACGGAGACCCAGACTCTGCTGTTCAGCGACAGCGCGCCCCGCAACCCCTACGCCGCGGTCACTCCCGCCCCGAAAAAATGACATCCCGATCGGCCGTGTAATTATACAGATCTAACGCGCTTAACCTCCTTTACGGGAGGTTTTTTTATATTAGTTACAAATTTCAAGGAAAAAAAGTATGCTTTTTGCCCCAATTATAAAAATACAGCCTTGACATGTGGGGCGGAATAAAATATAATGGTTAAGCCGTTCAGGGTTACGTATGTGTTACGGACGTAATACTTCCCCTGCCCGGTATAAAGTATGAGACAGGGGGAATCCGCTTGACTGCCGATATTACAAAGCGCAAGAAAAGCTTCCTTGAGAAAATGCGCGGCAACTGGGATCTGCTGCTGTTCTGCGTTCCGGGAATGATCTTCACGATCATATACCACTATATCCCGATCTACGGTGTCCAGATCGCCTTCCGAAACTATAAGGCTCACATGGGCATCTTCGGCAGTTCCTGGGTAGGACTTAAAAACTTTATAAGGTTTTTCAACGGCGCGGACTGGCTGATACTGGTGCGCAACACGCTTATCCTGAGCGCCTATTCCCTGGCCGCCGGTTTCCCGGTCGCGGTCATCCTGGCGCTGATGCTCAACTCCTTCCGCTTCAAAAAATACCGCAAGGTGATCCAGGCCGTGACCTACGCGCCGAACTTCATTTCCACCGTCGTCATGTGCGGAATGCTGATCCTGTTCCTGTCCCCCCGCGTCGGCGTCGTAAACAACGTCATACGCGCCATGGGCGGCGAGACCATCAACTTCATGTCCGAGATCAGCATGTGGCGCCACATCTACGTGTGGTCCGGCGTGTGGCAGGGCATGGGCTGGTCTTCCGTTATCTATTTCGCGGCTTTGGCCGGCGTCAGCCCGGAATACCATGAAGCCGCCATCGTGGACGGCGCAACCAAGTTCCAGCGCGTCCTGCACATAGACCTGCCCTTCCTGACGCCCACGATGACCATGCTTCTGATCATGAACATGGGCTCCATCCTGTCGGTCGGCTTTGAAAAGGTCTACGCGCTGCAAAACGACCTGAACCTGCCGGTCTCCGATATCATCGCGACCTATACTTACCGCTACGGCATTATCAAGAGCGACATTTCCTACTCTTCCGCCGTAGGTCTTATGAACAGCCTGGTCAACTCGATAATGCTGATCACCGTCAACTACATCACCGGCAAACTCAGCGACAACGCTCTATTCTAAGGAAAGGAGGAAACAGATATGGAAAACAGGCATCACGCGCTCAAACGTACCCGCGGCGACGTCATTTATGATACGGTCATATTCATCATCCTGACGTTCATCTTCTTTATCGTCGCCTATCCGCTGTATTTCGTCGTCATTTCCTCCATTTCCGACCCCATAGAGGTGTCGGCGGGCAAGGTCGTACTGACCCCCGTCGGTTTCACGCTGGACGGATATACCGAAGTCTTCAAAACGAAGACCGTCATGCGCGGCTTCAGGAACTCCCTGATAATAACCGTGCTGGGAACCTTTATAAACCTTCTGGTCACCATTCCCACGTCGTACGCGCTGAGCCGTCCGGATTTCTCGCTTAAACGCCCCATCACCCTGTTCTACATCGTGACCATGTTCGTGGGCGGCGGCATGATGCCCACCTACGTGATCATTCGTGACACCGGCCTTCTGGATACCTGGTGGGCGCTGATACTGCCGGGCTGCCTGGGCGTGTACAACATGATCGTGGCCCGAACATTCTTTAAGACCAATATTCCGCTGGAACTGATGGAGGCCGCAAAGCTTGACGGCTGCGGAAACACGAAGTTCTTCATTTACATCGTGCTTCCGCTGTCGGGCGCCATCACTGCCATCTTAAGCCTGTACTACGGCGTCGGCCACTGGAACAGCTACTTCAGCGCCCTGATCTACATCCAGAAGCGCGAACTGTGGCCCCTGCAGCTGGAGCTGAGGAACATCCTGGTACTGAACTCGAACATCCAGACCAAGCAGGTCATGACCGAGGCGGAGCTGCTGGAAAAGAGGCGGCTGGAAGCCCTGAAGGAAATGATGAAGTACTCCCTGATCATCATCTCCTCCATCCCCGTCCTTATCATCTACCCCTTTGTGCAGAAGCACTTCGTAAAGGGCGTTATGATCGGCTCCGTGAAGGGCTGATACCCAAAACCGTATGATGCGCCGCGGAGGCGTAACATAAATTAAATTAAGGAGGAACCCCTATGAAGAAACTGGCTCTCGTGCTGGCTGTCCTGTTGGTCTTCTCCAGCATCCCCGCGCTTGCTGTGGACTGGAATCCTGACCCGGACACCCTGCCCATCGTCAACGAGCCCTACTCCTTCTCCATCTTCCTGGATGACAGCGGTCTGCCGGAAGACAAGATCATGTTCCCGATCATCGAGGAAGCCACCGGCATCACCATCGAGTGGCAGATGGCGCCCTACGCGGTGCAGACCGAGAAACTCGGTATCGCCCTCTCCAGCGGCGACTATGCCGACGTTATCGCGGGCTGGACTCTGGGAGATCAGCACCTG
>JAFZLE010000081.1 GCA_017551645.1 Clostridia bacterium
AGATCAAGACCAATATTTACTGACGGAGAAGACAAATAATGATAGCGAGATGCAACGAGCACGGCAACCGGGCGCTGGAATACGCGCAGCGGGAAGCTGCCATGATGGGCAGGGCGTACATAGGTACGGAACACCTGCTTTTGGGCGTGCTTAACGATCCCGGAAAGGCTTCCATAGTGCTGGAGGGGATCTCCCTTGAGGATGCCAGGAGCGAGATAATCCAGCTGGTGGGCAAAGGCGACGACAAGGTGGAACCGGGAAATCTTTCCTACACCATCCGCTCCAAGACCGTTATGGAGGCCAGCGCCAGGGAAGCCCGGGAACTGGGCCAGGATTATATAGACACCGAACACATACTGCTCGCGCTTATGCGTGAAAGGGCGGGCGTGGCGGCGCACACCCTCGTACGGCTGGGGATAGACCTGAACAAGGCCCGTGAGGAGCTTATAAACGCGCTGGGCGGAAAAAAGCCACGCCAGTACGCCGGCATAGACGACAGCAGGCCCCAGGGCGGCGGCAAGACTCCCATGCTGGACAAGTATGCCCGGGATCTGGTGCAGGAAGCGCATAACGGAAGCCTTGATCCGGTCATCGGGCGGGACAGGGAAATGGAGCGTATAATCCAGATCCTCTCCAGAAGGACCAAGAACAATCCTGTGCTCATAGGCGAGCCGGGCGTGGGCAAAAGCTCCATAGCCGAAGGCCTGGCCCAGCGGATCGCCGACGGCCGCATACCGGAGATACTGAACGGCACCCGTATAATGTCCCTCGACATCCCTGGCATGCTGGCGGGCGCGAAGTACCGCGGCGAGTTCGAGGAACGGGTAAAGAGCATGATAACGGAGGTCAAGGAAGCCGGCAACATCATACTGTTTATCGACGAGATGCACACCATGGTAGGCGCGGGCGCGGGGGAAAGCTCCATAGACGCGGCGGCGATAATGAAGCCGGCGCTGTCAAACGGAGACATCCGCTGCATAGGTGCGACCACGCTCAGGGAGTACCACAAGTACATCGAAAAAGACGCCGCGCTGGAAAGGCGCTTTCAGCCGGTGAACGTGGGAGAGCCCGGGCTCGACGAGAGCATAGAGATACTCAAAGGCCTGAGGGAAAGGTACGAGAACCATCACCACGTAAAGATCACCGACGACGCTCTGGAAGCGGCGGTGAGGCTGAGCGACAGGTATATTTCCGACAGGTTCCTGCCTGACAAGGCCATAGACCTGGTGGACGAAGCGGCATCCAGGGTCAGGGTAAGGACGTTCCTGGCGCCGCCGGATATGCTGGAGCAGCAGAAGAAGCTGGAGGAGCTGGACGAGGAGATCCGCCGGGCGGTGTTCGACGAGAACTTTGAGCGGGCGGCGGACCTCAGGGACAGCAAGAAGCACCTGACCAGCGAGATGGAAGAGCTCAAAAAGGATTGGGAGACCCGCCGCACCCAGAAGATAGAGACAGTGAATGAGGACGAGATCACCCAGGTGGTCAGCCAGTGGACGGGCATACCCGTGTCCCGCATGACCCAGGACGAGGCGGAAAGGCTGCTGAATATGGAGGAGATACTGCACCGCCGCGTGGTGGGGCAGGACGAGGCGATAAAGGCCGTAAGCAAGGCGGTGCGCCGCGCCAGGGCCGGCCTCAAGGACCCCAGGCGCCCCATAGGCTCGTTCATTTTCCTGGGCCCCACGGGTGTGGGAAAGACGGAACTGTGCAAGGCGCTGGGCGAAGCGCTGTTCGGTGACGAGGACGCGCTCATCCGCGTGGACATGAGCGAGTATATGGAAAAATACTCCGTGTCCCGCCTTATAGGTTCACCGCCGGGCTACGTGGGCTACGACGAGGGAGGCCAGCTGACCGAGCGGGTGAGGCGCAAGCCTTACAGCGTGCTGCTGTTCGACGAAGTGGAGAAGGCGCACCCGGACGTATTCAACATACTGCTCCAGGTGCTGGAAGACGGACGCCTGACTGACGGCCAGGGCCGGGTGGTGGACTTCAAAAACTGCATCATCGTAATGACTTCCAACGCGGGCGCGCATAAGATCGGCACGCGCCGGTCCATGGGCTTTGGCAGCGCCTCCGACGGGGAGAAGAGCTACGAGGACATGAAAGAAACGCTCATGGGCGAGGTCAAGAAGATATTCAGGCCGGAGTTCGTGAACCGCGTGGATGAGATAATCGTGTTCCACGCCCTGGAGAAAGAGGATATCGACAAGATCGCGCTGCACATGATGAACGACGTGGCAAAACGCATCAAGGAACGCGGCATAGAGTTGGAAGTGACCAGCGAGGCGGCGCAGGTGGCGGCAAAGGCAGGGTACGACCTGCAGTACGGAGCCAGGCCCCTGCGCAGGGCCATCCAAAGACTGGTGGAAGACGCGCTGAGCGAGGAGATCCTTTCCGGCAATATCAAACTGGGGCAGAGGGTGCGCATGCTGCCTGACGGCGACAAGCTCAGATTCGTGCTTACCGAGGTCTGATGGCTGATCTGAGACCAGATCAATGCGCCGCGCGGATCGCGCGGCGTCTTTTAAAACCACACATACAGTGACCTGAAATAATAAGTGGACTGCCATGGGGCGGTTCACTTTTTTTACACAGGTTTTTCCACAAGCCGGTCCCGGGCGCATGAGATACGACGGCGGTGAAGTGCCCCGCTCTCCCCGGCGCATTTTCCACAAAAATAACGGTTTATCCACAAAAGTATGCCTGTGGATAAAAAAACGCCGTCACATTTAACATAGAATTTACACAAAATTTGCGTTTTACGGACTGGAAATAAATGGAAAGATATTCCATATATGTGGGATAATGTGGTATAATTATCCACACACAGAAGGGAGGGGAGCTTGATGGCGGAATTCAACGGCAGAAGCTTTTTGACGGTGGACTCCAAGGGCAGGCTTTTTCTTCCACAGGGGTACAGGGATCTGCTTGGGGAAAACTTCGTGATCTCCCTTTCCGAGGACCTTAAGACCCCTGCTTTTTATACTGCCGGGGACTGGGAGAAAAAGAGCGCCCAGCTCAGGCGGATCCCGCAGACGGACCGCAGGGCGCACGGGCTGCTCAGGATGATCTTCTCATCCACGTTTCCGGCCTACAACACCGACGCCCAGGGCCGTGTGCTGATACCGCAGGCGCTTCGTCAGCAGTACGGACTTGGCGAAGGCAGCGAGGCGGTGCTGGCGGGCGTAGGGACCACGCTGGAGGTCTGGAACGCCGCGGCGTTCAACAACAGCCTTGCCGGGCTTGAAGGCGAAAACGCGGGAGAAGCGCTGGACTACATTTACGACACTTACTTTTCGACAGGAATAGACGTTAGCAAAGGGGACGGGGAAGCATGAGCCAGAGAAGGATAAACGGTCAGGGTGTTAGGCCGTATGTCTGGAATGACAGTGGCAGGAGTACCCGTGCCCGCAGCAATGACAGGATGTCAGCGTCTGCCAGAGCCGCCAGAGAGGCTAAGCTCAGGAAAGAAAAGCAGAGAAGGTTATTCAAGTTTTGCTCTTTTGCCGTACTGTTCGTGGCGGTAGGCATGTGGTTTGCCCTGGTATGGTCCCAAAGCGCGAGAGCGGACAGGGACCTTGCACTGGCTGCGGAGAGGCGTCAGCAGTTGAGCGAAACGATAGAGAGAAAGCAGCTGATCCTCGATAACGAGATCTCTAACCGTGTGATCTGCCAGGTGGCGGAAGAAAAGATATACATGCAGCGCCCCTCGGCGGTGAAAACGGTAAGTATCTATCTGCCCCAACGCGCGGGAAACCAGACGGCCGGGAAGTAAGGGAGAGGGACTATGAAACTCAAGGAGCTGGCGGCAGGTCTGCCCTTTCCGTATGAGATAACAGGCGACGAAAATACAGAAATATCCGGCGTATGCACGGACACAAGGAGGCTGACAGAGGGCAGCCTGTTTGTGTGTGTAAAGGGACTTAAGACCGATTCGCACCTGCTCGCGGGGGATGCCGCCCGGCTGGGCGCTTCCGCGCTGGTGACCGAAAGAAAACTCGACACGCCCCTGCCGCAGGTACTGGTCAAGTCTACCCGCGAGGCGCTGAGCTACCTTGCCTCCACTTTCTATGGAGATCCTTCGAAAGACCTTAAGCTGGTGGGCATAACCGGCACAAAGGGCAAGACCACCACATCGTTCCTGCTCAAAAGCATACTGGAAGCCGCGGGCTGCAAAACCGGGCTTATAGGCACCGTGTGCGTGCTGATAGGCGACAGGGAGTATGAAGCGGGGCTTACCACGCCCGACCCGATAGAATTTCAGAAGATACTTTCCCGCATGAGGGAAGCGGGCATAGAATATGTTATAATGGAAGTATCCGCCCACGCGCTGGATATGCACCGCATAGACGGCACGCGCTTTGAGGCGGCGGCGTTCACCAACCTGTCCCAGGACCATCTTGACTATTTCGGCACTATGGAAAACTATCTTAAAGCCAAGCTCAAGATACTTTCCATGACCGACAGGATGGTCGTGAACGTGGATGACGCCGTGGTGCGGCAGGCAGTGGACGCGCTGGGAGTGAACTATACCCCCGTTGGGATACGCGAAAAGGCTAATGTGTACGCCAAACAGATAGAGGTCATCGAGACGGGAGTGCGCTTTCTGCTGACCTTCCACAAGCGTTTCCGGGAAATCATCAATTTGCGCTTAAGCGGCATTTTCAACGTGTATAACGCCATGATCGCAGCCGCGCTGGCAGACGAGTGCGGTATCGATCCGGAGCATATCAAAGCGGGGCTTGAGGCTATATCAAACGTGCCGGGCAGGGTTGAACTGCTGGATACGCATACTCCCTACAGGGTCATACTGGATTACGCCCATTCCCCGGACGCGCTGGAAAACGTACTGAAATCCTTAAGGCAGTCCACCCGCAAAAGGATTATAGCCGTGTTCGGCTGCGGCGGGGGACGGGACAGGACCAAACGGCCCATCATGGGCGAGATAGGCGGCAGGCTGGCGGATTACTGCGTGATAACCAGCGATAATCCCCGTGACGAAGATCCAATGGAGATAATCGACGCGATCGAGGCGGGGATCCGCGGGGTCACGCAGAACTATGAGATAATAGAGAACCGCAGGCTGGCCATACGCCGCGCGCTGTCCATGGCGCAGAGCGGTGATACCGTGGTGCTGGCGGGCAAGGGACACGAGACTTATCAGGAGATAAACGGAGTAAAGCATCCCTTTGACGAAAAGGAAATAGTAAGAGAACTGCTGAAGGAAATATAAATTATGAAGCTTTTTGCTTTTGCGGCGCTGGCGGCGTTGCTTTGCGCTCTGGGTGCCCAGTACGTGCTTGAGCCGATCCTGAAAAAACTGTCGGCGAGGCAGACCATAAACGAACTGGGGCCGCAGAATCACAAGTCCAAGCAGGGCGCGCTGACCATGGGCGGCATCGGCTTTCTGAGCGTGGGCGCGCTGCTAACTATAGTGTTATCATTGATTTGGAAGGGTAGTATTCCCCTTCCTTTGCTGTATTCTGTAGCGTGCATGCTTCTGTTCGGAGCGATCGGCTTTTACGACGATTATCTGAAAGTCGTGCGCCGCAGGAGCGTAGGCCTGAGCGCGAGACAGAAAATGCTGCTGCAGATAGGCGCAGCGCTGATAATGACGCTGATAGGCCTTAAAGTAAACATTTACGGCACAAAGCTCAGCCTGCCCTTTACGGATACGAAGCTGAACAGCGCGTTTGTGTACCTGCCGCTCACTCTGTTCGCGTTCGTGGCGGTGGATAATTCCGCTAACCTGCTGGACGGGCTGGACGGTCTGCTCAGCTCAAACGGCGTTATAGTATTTCTTTCAATGGCGGCTTTTCTGGTCGCGACGGGGAGCAAGACCCAGAACGACGCGCTTATCTCCCTGGGGCTTTTCGCGGTCATCATGGCCTGCGCACTCATCGGTTTTCTGGTGTACAACACCAATCCCGCCAGGATGTTCATGG
>JAFZLE010000082.1 GCA_017551645.1 Clostridia bacterium
AGATGTCGTGGCTCCGCGCAAGGTCTGATACGGACGGTACTTGCTCGGAGCGACAGTCCCCTTTCACGGAGGAAAGCGATCGTCCTGATCGGGCTTTGCGCCGGTTATCGTTTTCATAAATATGAATCGTAAGGAGCAAAGCCATGAAAAAACCAAATGCCCTGAAGGGGCTTAAAAGTTTCTTTCTGCTATGGAGCTCGCAGGCTGTATCATCTCTTGGTACGGCTATGACGGAGTACGCGCTGATCGTGTGGACCTATCGCCAGGAGGGAACAGCTTTAAGCATTACGCTGCTCACGCTCTGCTCGTTCGCGCCTACGATCCTGTTCAGGTTCGCGGCGGGAGCGATCGCCGACCGGTGGGATAAGAAGCGCATCATGCTGACTGCCGATCTGTTTGCCGCGTGCGGAACGTTCAGCGTCTTTTTGTTGTATACATTTTCAGCGCTCAGGGTCTGGCACCTGTATCTTATCAACATACTGCTCAGCTTCATGAACGCGTTCCAGGAGCCTGCCGCTTTCGTGGCGACCAGTCTCTTGGTGCCTAAGGAGCAATATGCCCGAGTAAGCGGTCTGCAGGGCTTTTCCGGCGCCGCGGTCTCCATACTGGCTCCGGCGTTGGGCGCCGGGCTGCTCGCCTTCGGCGGTCTGAAAGCCGTTCTGATCTGCGACCTTTGCAGCTTTTTCGCGGCGTTCACCGTTCTGCTGTTTTTCATCCGGATCCCAAAGATCGAAAGCGCCGAAAAGGAGCAAAAAGAACCGTTCCGAAACGCCTGCACGGAAGGCTTCCGGTTCCTGCGCAGCCACACAGTGCTGCTGCGTCTGATCCTGTTTATGACCTGTGTCAACTTCCTTGCGAAAATGAGCAACGACGGGCTTTTGTCCCCCTTTGTTCTGGCAAGGACCGGAGATGACCAGCAATTCCTGGGCCTGGTCCAAAGCTTTGTCGCCCTTGGCGTGATGGCGGGCAGTCTCATCGTTACATGGATGAAGCCAGTAAAAAACAAGCTGAAGCTGATCGGCATCAGCACAGCCTTTGTGTTTTCCGGGAATATCTTACAGAGCCTGTCAGAACATCCCGCCGTCTGGTGCGCGGCCGCTTTCGGGTCTTACGCCATGGCTGCGGTCATGAACGCGCATATGACGGTGTTTATGCGGGAACAGATCCCGTTGGAATTGCAGGGCCGCGTATTCTCCGCGGAAAGCACACTGAAAAACTGCGCCATTCCCTTGGGCCTGTTTTTAGGCGGTCTACTGGCGGACCACGTATTCGAACCGTTTATGATGTCGGATTCATCCCTGCAAAGATGGCTGACCCCGCTCTTTGGCAAAGGAACAGGATCCGGGCGCGCCGTGCAGTTCTTTATTATGGGTGTTCTCGGTATAATACTATGCCTGACCTATTTGAAAACGTCAGATGATCTTAAGCCCTGATGCGGCTGCGGATAGTGCATTTAGTCGCATATCAAAACGCAAGCCGCACCCACTTTGAAAAAATCTTTATAAATTTGCAATATAGGTGGTCAATATGAGCATTTGGGAAAAAGCTCAAACCGTTCAGTTGAAAGTTTCGGATAATATCCAGCCAGGCTTCAGCATAGGCTTTGACAAACGGATAGAGCCCGAAACTAAAACGGAGCTGTGCGAGTTCGTCAGCTGGGTCGAGGCAAATACCGTCAGCCTGTAACCCTGTGGGTGGACTTTGAATACAGGCATTATCTCATAAGGCGTGACGGCAAAAGAGTCGGGTGCCTATTCTATTGGTCAGATTTCACGGATTATCCTGTTTTCGCCAATCCTGATGATATCCCGATAATACGCCTGCCAGTAAGAACAGAACGCTCCTCTATAGATGATATTCTGGGCTCGTTCATAGAAGCAATATCAATGTACTACGCTTGGATATGCAACGAGATACAGGATTATCAGCAGAATGATGACGACGTGGACAGGATTTTGCAGGATTATATAGATCACCGGAAGTCACAGGCGGCTGCGGATAAACAGGTTCGGCAATAATAACCAAACGACAGTCTTGCGATCAGAGGGTCCTGACCGCCGCATCAACACTGCGCAGGAGGACCATGCATGATACGTCTCAAACCTGTATCGGAGGCAGGCTCATGATTGTTGAGGTCGACCGGACAAATATAAAACAGGCAGCTGCTGTGCATTCCATTTCGTGGAAGGAATCGCACAGATCGTTTTGTTCCGCCGAATTCATAGCCCTGCACACGCCTGACAGACAGCAGGAGTATATAGAGCAGAAACTGCGTGAAGGCAGCAAATTCTACATGCTTGCGGAAGAGGAGCCTGTAGGCGTCGTGTCCGTCAACGGCAGCCTTATAGAAGACCTTTATGTGCTGCCCGAAAAGCAGAATATGGGCTATGGAACAAGTTTACTGCGTTTCGCGATGCAAAAATGCGCCGGTACACCCACCCTTTGGATACTGGAAAACAACGAGAATGCGGCGCGGCTGTACCGCCGCATCGGCTTTGCAGAGACCGGGAATGTCCATGCCGTCACTGACAAACTCAGCGAGATCGAGTTCGCGTACGCAAAAATGTGCTATGTTTACCTGCTGCGCTGCGCGGACGGCAGCCTTTACGGAGGCTGGACGACTGATCTCGGCAGGCGGCTCAAGGCCCACAGCAGCGGCAAAGGCGCGAAATATACCCGCGCGCGCCTGCCCGTCGCCCTCGCGTATTGGGAAGCATGCCCGGACAAACGCGCCGCCATGCGCCGGGAATGGCAGATAAAACACCTGACCCGCGCCGAGAAAGAAGGATTGGTCAGCGCATTTAAAGACCGCGCAAATGACTACGGAGGACGCTGAAACGTCCTC
>JAFZLE010000007.1 GCA_017551645.1 Clostridia bacterium
GACCAGCATGAGCAGCAAGCAAATCATTCTTCTCATGGATTTTGCCTCCTATAAAAATGATAATGAGCATTCATTGCCCGTCAGTATTATTAAATCATCATCTGCCTGCTCAATAAAGTAACAACTGCTCATTAATTGACTAAATTATGCTCGATAATTGCTATATTGATAAATCTTTAGTTGTTTTTCCAGGTGCCAAGTATTCTCATTCATTATCGAATGCCTGTTTGATGAGAACAATTAAAGAACAAGCGCGCCCGCAAAACACGCTTGTTCTCATTTATTCAGTGCAAAAAAAGTATAGGAAGAGCGCCTCCGACGCATCCGACCGGAGCCGCTCCGCATTCCCAGCAGCGCCGCGGGCGCGCTTTAGCGCAGCTCATCAACGCTCCGCCCCGTGCCGATGTACATAGGCGCGGGGTCCTGCCCCTGATAAGGCCGTATCGTCTCTATCGTGCCGTCGTCACGGATGGTGAGCCGGGTGAACTTGACGCAGCGCCTGTGGTTGATGCCGCCGGAAAGCTCGCAGTCATGGTAGAACAGATACCACTTTCCCTTATACTCGACTATGGAATGGTGCGTGGTCCAGCCTATCACAGGCTCCATGATGCGTCCGCAGTAGGTGAACGGCCCGTCGGGCCGGTCAGATACCGCGTACACTATATAATGCGTCGTTCCGGTCGAATAGGACAGGTAGTACTTACCGCCGAACTTGTGCATCCAGGGGCCTTCGAAATACCTGCGTTCCTCGTCCTTCGCCTTGAGCGGTTCCCCGTTCTCATCAAGTATCAGCAGGCGCTTGGGTCCGGTCTTGAAATGCTTCATATCGTCGCTGAGCTCGGCAAACGCAGGTCCGAGCGCCGGCTCATCGCCCACGGGACGGTGGGCATGCGGATCAAAGCTCCCGCTCTGCCACATCTCGAGCTGCCCTCCCCAAAGCCCGCCAAACACTATGTAGCTTTTTCCGTCGTCATCCGTCAGCACCGCGGGGTCGATGCTGAAGCTGCCGGGGATATAATCCTTTTCGGGCTTGAATGGGCCTTCGGGCGCGTCCGACACAGCGACGCCCAGCCGGAAGATGCCCTCATGATCCCTTGCCGGGAAATACAGATAGTATTTGCCGTCCTTAAAGGCGGCGTCGGGCGCCCACATCTGTTTGCTCACCCAGGGGACATCCTTCATGTGCAGCGCGCATCCGTTGTCCTTGCAGGGCGCATCCGGACCGTCCATGGACAGCACGTGGTAATCCTCCATCAGGTATTCGCCGCCGTCATCGTCGTCGATGCCCTCATGAGGGATGTCATGCGACGGATATATGTAGATCCTGCCCCGAAATACGTGCGCAGAGGGATCCGCGGTAAAAATATGGTCCACTAAGGGCTTTCTTTCCTGGCTCATAGTGATATGTCCTTTCTTTTGTTATCACTGACAGCGTATCATGGTCTCTCAGCGGTACTGATGCCGGCTTCGGACGGGAGCGCCCGGTTTTCAAATGCGCCCGCGGCGCGCGTTCACTTGCGGCGCGCTGGGTTTTTCGCGTTTTTGATCGCTTTGGCTTCCTCCCTGAAACGCCCACTCTTTATGGCGCGGCACACCTTGTAAGCCGGCAGGAAGGGCAGCAGTATCTTATGCTTATAAAACAGCGGAAAGGTCTCCGCAGCCTTTGCGTATTCCTCGTTTTTGGGGCTTATCGGCACCGCGACCCGCTTCAGGGCGTACCTGAGCCTGCCCCAGCCCTCTTTGCTCATTTTGTGGGCCACCTTGTTCCCCACGGTCCCGAAAGTGCCGGACATCAGGAAATAATCCAGCATCTCCAGGTCTTCATCCGTAAGCTCGCCTCCCCCGAACAGGTTCAGCGCCAGGGAGCGGTTGCGCCTTTCGAACTCGCCGAGCCCCAGTTTTTCCGTCTCGGCGGCCACATAATCCATATCCAGCGTGTTATTCTTCAGGAACACGTACGTGTCCAGCAGGGAGCGCAGACCCGTGCCTTCCTCGGAATAGTGCTTGTGCTCGTGGGCGAGCAGGTAAACGTAGCAGTCTTCGGGCGTAAAGTGCTTTTCGCAGCCCTCTCCTGCCAGCCGTCCTTCCACGTTTTTGTAGTATTCGCACAGTTCTTCGCCCTGGGCGGGCTTGAACAGCGACCTGTGCATCTCAAAGCTTAAATACGGGGGCTTTACATACACGTCGTGGTTGTTTACGGCGTAGTGCTCGGTGGTAAAACCCAGTTTTTCCATTATGCCGCGCACATCCCCGGCCCTTGCGGCGTCGAACAGCACGTCATTATCGGAAAACTCCCTCATGCCGAACTTGGGGTACATGCCCTGCAGCACCGCGCCTTTCAGGGGCATGTACCAGATGCCTGCCCGGTCCAGCTCCCTTTTTATGCCCTCCAGCGCCGCCCTGAACAGCACCGCCTTGCGCTGGGAAGAAGCGACGGCGTCCCTGGTCCGCCCGTCTCCCAGCCCCGCGCTTTCCAGGGCGAATGAGACCGCCGCCGTCAGCATGTGGCCGGTGGCGAAGGCGAGGACCCGGTCCGGGTCCATGTTCTCAAGTTTTGACCTGTCGGGCACCTGCCCGTTCACGGCGCAGGACGCAAGATAGATCACATCCCGTGCGGCCGGGTTTTCAGTCATGTTTCCCCCACTGTGTTCATCTTGGGCGGCAGGCAGCCGGATATGCCGGCGCCTTTTCTTTTAACACGCGCCCAGCCTGCGGGCGATGAACCTGCGCAGTCTGTGTATAAAGCGGCGCAGCGGATAGATCCCATGCCAGAAGCGCGCGTACAGCCTGTAAAGCCTGTTGTTCACGTCATACTGCCTGCCCTTGCGCTGAAAGGCGGTCAGCACGCCCAGCACATCACTGTCAGGGACCGTTTCCGTCTTATAGGTGTTGTCTCCGCGGATCAGGTAATGGTCAGGCATGACCCTTATCACCCTGTGCGCCACACAGTCCCTGCCCCGCCTGTACAGCGCCACATCGTATTTTTTCAGACGCGACGCGGGGACCCGTATCACTACCAGGTCCCTGTGCTGCCTGAGCATAGGCTCCATGCTCGTGCCGCGGGTCCTGTATGCCACCACTCCGTCCCGCGCAAGTATATCTTCGATGGATACGCTCATTCTTCCAGCGCGTTTATCCTTCTCAGGGTGCCGAGTATCTCCCTGACGTCAGCAGCTGCGGTCTCACGGGGTACGTCATATTCAGCGCACAGCGCATCCACTATCTTTTCCTCGGTGGTGTCCGCTTTCAGGCAGTTGACTATGAACGCCGCGGTCTCGTTGCTGCGCACTATGCCCTGGAACATTTCCGCGCCCATGGGCACCAGGAACTGGGTGTCCTCCACGTCCTGGGTGATGAAATCCGGATTGAGTTTCATTTGGTTCTCCTTCAGCAGTCCGGCGTATCGCCGTTCTTGGCGTCGTCCGTTTTTTCGTCTATAAGGTCTTTGAGCAGCGCCAGGGTAAGCATCTGCTGCACTTCGCGGCAGCGCCCGTCCGCTATGGGGCAGGCGGAAAAACCGGTGCAGTTGGGCAAAAACGGGCAGGCGCGGCACTGTTCCCTCACGTTGTCGGCGCAGCAGAACCTGTCCCTGGCAGCCGCGTCCGTGACGCCCTGCCAGATGTCCCCGAAACGGGCTTCGGGCGGGCAGTGCTCGCAGGGATACAGGCTGCCGTCCGGGCCGATGACCACGCCGCCCGAGTCCGCCATGCAGTGGAAGACTCGGAACTTGCTGATGTGCGACCCGGGGGTGACGGCGCCGAAGCCCGCCACGGCTACGGCCTTGCGGGCGTCGATTATCTGTTTTTGCAGCTCCAGGTCCTGGCCCTTTTCCCGCGCCTGGAACAGCGGGGCGAAATACACGGACACGTTTTGCTTGTTGGTTATCAGCCGCGAAAGGTCGTCAAGGAACGCGGGGACGCGGGGCCAGTTTTCCCCGTCCACATTGCAGCGCACCGTCACGCGTATGCCCGCCGCGGACATGGCGTCCACGCCCCGGAGCACCGCATGGTAATGGTCCGCCCGGACGCGGTAATTCTTGCGGGGGATATAGTCGCATTCAGCGCCATCCATGGAGATCTGCGCGGAGGCAAGGCGCCACGCGCCCGCCATCTTTTCCACTATGACGGGGGTGATCAGGCTGCCGTTGGAGACCATTTTGCTGCGGTACTCCAGGCCCTCCCGGGCAAGGCCCCCGCACACGGCGTCGATCACGTCCGGGCGCAAGAGCGGTTCCCCGCCGAACCAGCTGAGCTCGGCGCGGCTGCCCGCGTGGGTGTCCAGTATGAACCTGACCGTCTGCTCAACGGTCTCACGCGTCATGGACACTGCCTTCACGCCCTCCTCATAGCAGTACACGCAGCGGGCGTTGCAGCCGGATGTGGGCAGGATGGTGTAAAACCGGAAGCCCTTTTTCGCGTTGAAAGCACGCGTCACCGCGGAGATGCCGGTGTAGAACGCGCACTCGTCCTTGCCCGCGGGCACCAGGAACAGGTTTTCGATCAGCTCCTCATAGCCTTTACCGTCCGTCGGGCACGCGGGCAGACAGCCCTCAGCCAGCTGCTTGGTGAAGGTGTTGAACAGGTAGTGTTTGCTGTTATGCTCAAACTCAAGCGCGAACATGCTGGGCACGTAGCTTTCGCCCTCGCGCCGGGCGGCGCAGGGCAGCGTTTTCGCGAGCTTCGGGTCCGCTCCTCTGAGTTCTTTCACTCGATTCCTCCCAAATACGCGATTGCGGCGCACAGCAGTCTGTGCGCCGCAAACACGCGCTCTTGCGGGATCACTTGTAGGCTTTCTCGTTTACTTCATCGCACTGGGCAAGCTCCTCGCACAGGGCGGTGTCATTGTCAACGCCGCTGGCGCAGGCGGACAATACGGCGTCGTTCTCGATCTCAACGACTTCCATTTCGGGCTTAACGTAATCCTTCATGATGCTTTCTCCTTCCGGCGCAGCGGTCCCGCTTTGCGGTCTTATCTCACCCGCGGCTTATTTCTTGACTTCGTCGTATTCCTCGCACTGGATGAGCTCGCCGCACAGCACGGTGTCGTTGTCAACGCCGCTGGCGCAGGCGGACAGCACGGCGTCGTTCTCAATCTCCACGACTTCCATTTCGGGCTTTACGTACTTCTTCATGATGCCTTCTCCTTCCCTCTGCCGGCTCACTTGGCGAGCAGTTCGTCACAGAGCTGGGGGTTCTCGTCGCACAGGGCGGTGTCGTTGTCAACGCCGCTGGCGCAGGCGGACAGCACGGCGTCGTTCTCGATCTCCACGACTTCCATTACGGGCTTTGTATACTTCTTCACGATCAGTTTCCTCCTCGCAGAAATAATCACATATTTATGGAGACCCGCTTTGGCGGGATATTCCCTGTCTCATTTCCCGTTCATGCCGTTATAGGCGACTGTCGCGGCATCGGGATCGGTGTTGCACCAGAGGCGGTAAAACTCCGCGTGCTCCAGCAGCCTGCTTTCCAGCGCCGAAACCGTGAAGCGGTTCTTCGGGTCGTCCGACACGTAGCAGTGGCTGATCAGCAGCGCGTAGGCATCGGCTTTGCCCATGGGCGCGATCCGGTTCTCACTGCCCCGCGCCAGGTCAACTATGGCCTTGAGCGGAGCGGAAGCGGCGCGGCTTAAATGGTGTTTGCCGTCCCAGGGAGTGCCGTACGCCCTTGCCCCGTCCTCGAATACCCGTATCAGGGGCTTGTCGTCGTTGATCATCCACACCCTGTCGCCGAAGGCTTCCCGCCACAGGCGGGCATGGGTGCTTTTACCGGTGCCGCTGGCGGCGGTGAATACATATGCCTGCCCATCCATGCACAGCGCCGAGCCGTGCATCTGCAGCACTCCGTACCCGGCCAGCCCCACGGCCAGCTGCGTGTATATGGAGCTGTTCTCCAGGAAGGGCTTGCCCCGGGGCTGCGGTGAAAATCCCCGTTTTGCGTCCCGTTTCACAAAGGCGGCCCATTCCGCTTCCAGGTCCGCGTCGGTGGGACTGATGGTGAACAGCGGCGGCGAGTCGGTAAGGTAATCCCTGAAAAAGTCCCGGTTTTCCGTGTACCGGCATACTATCCTGAGCGAGACGCCCGCGAGCTCGACGCAAAAGTCCTCCACTTATCTCTCCTTCGGCGGGGCTTTCGCGCTTGGCCGTCCCCTGCGGCGTCCGGAAACACCGAACCCATATATACATTGTAATGTTATCAGCCGGGACCCGGAAATGCAATTAACTTTCCCGTAAATAATGTTTCAATAGTATTACAAATGCGGAGGCGCAGGCGGGGCAGCGCCCGGCGCGCGCATATAAAAATGGCGGCGCACCGCGCCGCCGCCGTCACCGGCCTCTTACTCCGCTATATATTCCGGCCTCATCGGAGCGAAAAACTCTATGAACTCCATGTCCTCCAGCGCCTCGGTGGAGTGATATTCGTTGGAATCCCACACGTAGCCGCCGCCCGCCTCGATAACGCCTTCCTCGTACACGTTCATATTCTCGTCCGCCAGCTGGTACTTGAGCCTGCCGCTTATCACGTAGCCGTTCTGCACCGCAAGATGCTTGTGCAGGGGCAGTACGCAGCCCTTTTTCATTTTGAAGTGGCAGAGCATGGTGTCGTCGTTGTAGGACAGGTTGGTCTTCACCAGGCCGGGCCTCAGCTCGACCCTGTTGCGGTCCGCCAGGTTGGTTATCTTGTTATTTGCCATAATCCTCGATCTCCTTTATAAGCTTTTTCCAGCCGTCCTCGAACTGGCCGCGGAACAGCCTTACGGGCGGGAAGTCGGCGTATTCGCAGGGCTTTAACCCGTCCGGCAGGTACGCTTTTTCGAAGGTGGGTACCTGCATCAGCGCATCCAGCAGTTCCTTCGGGGTGGGCGCGTCCATTCGCTCTATAACAGGGGTGTCTCCCTCTATCAGCGCGTCGGCGGTGCCCTTCCAGTTGATGGTGATGTCGCACTCGCCGCCCACGAACTCGGTAAAGTGGTGCAGTCCCCGCGCGCCGCCGCCCAGCAGCCGCCCGGGCAGGCCGTTTTCCCGCATCACGCGGTACTCTTCCCGCATCAGGGTGCAGCCCGCGCGGAAGATGACGTCCCTGTCCGCGTCTATCTCCCCCGCCGCCAGCTGGTTTTTGAGGCAGTCGTCGAATATGCCCGCGATGCAGGTGATGTACACAGGCGCGCCGCCGCCGCTTTGCCGGTACGCCTCGCAGGCGGACAGGCACTGGGCGACGGACATTATCTCCGTGGCGATAACGGGCACGTTTCTGCCCGCCAGGTACTTTATCGCCTCGAGCCCCGCTTCGGTGGTGGGGATCTTGGCTATAAAGTTCTTGCCCAGGGAAAGGTCCTTAAGCGCCTCGTTGATTATATTGGCGGGGTCATCCTCCTTAAAGGGGTCGCCCTGCAGGGACACGAAGCCGTTCACGCCCCCCGCCGCCTCGTACACGGGCAGGAACTTGTCCATAAGCAGCTTTACGCTCTTTCTCTGGGCGTAGGCGGCTATGTCCGAAGCGTCGGAGTACATCCTGCGGCCCTCGCCTATCAGCGAAAGCACGATGTCCCGCATCTCGGGATTTGCCAGCATCTTGCCGCAGTAAGTGGGGTTTGTGGTGCAGCTGACCGCCCCCGCGGCGATGGCCTTGTTAGTCTCGCTCAAAGTGGGATTGTTGATCCACATGCGGGTGGGCGTGTACTGCGTTACCCGCTTGAAATAGCCTTCGCTCATGCTTTCACCGCCTTTATAACGTCCCCGGCCGCGATGCCGTATTTGACTTTCAGTTCCTGCGCCGTACCGCTTTCGGGATAGATGTCCTGAAGCCCCAGGCGCGTGACTTTCCGGCCGGCTATCTCGCACACCGCGCTGCCCAGGCCGCCGAATATGTTGTGGTCCTCGATGGTTATGACTTTGCCGGCCTTTTCTATATAAGGCATAAGCGCCTTTTCGTCCAGGGGCTTTATAACGTTTACGCCCAGCACGGTAGTGTTTATGCCCTCCGCTTTAAGGTCATCCGCAGCCTCCGCGGCGTCCGCGAGAGGCGCGCCGCAGCCGATTATCAGGGCATCCGAACCGTATTCCCGCTTGACGAAGCCGCCGCCCACCACCGGGTCGCGCCCGCTGCCTATGCGGCAGTACACGGGGCCGTCGGTCTCGTAGGCTTTGAACACCATCTGCTTGGTGTCCTCCGCGTCGTAAGGCGCCAGCACCGTAAAGCCGGGCACCGCGCGCATTATGCCCACGTCCTCGAAGAACTGGTGGGTCACGCCTTCCCTTTCCCCTGAGCACATGCCCGCGTTGGCGCCGAAGAACTTTACGTTAAGGTGCGGATATGCCACGAACGTGCGCATCTGCTCCACGGCGCGCATGGTCAGAAAGCCCGCGTAGGCGCACACGAATGGCTTCATTCCGGCGGAAGCCAGCCCCGCCGCGATCATTACCGCGCTGCCCTCGGCGATGCCGCACTCCACGATGCGGTCGGGATATCGTTTTTGCAGGCCCGCGGCGCGGAACACCGCCACCGAGTCGGCGGAGACCATGACCACCCTGTCGTCCTTTTCGATAAGCTCGGTCAGCGCCTCCACGAAAGCCGTGCGGGTGGACGATAACTCAGCCATTTATCATCGCCTCCAGTTCCTTTACCGCGGTAAGATACTGTTCGTCATTGGGCGTGCCCTTGTGCCAGGCATTGTTGTGCTCCATGTAGCTCACGCCCTTGCCCTTGACGGTATGCGCCACCACGCACAGGGGCCTGCCGGGATGGGAGGAGGTCAGGGCGTCCATTATCTGCTTTACGTCATGGCCGTCCACTTCCTTGACCTCGAAGCCAAAGGCAGCGAACTTGCCGGGGATGTTGACTACGCCGCCCACGCTTTCCACGCTGCCGCCGGACTGCATGCCGTTGTTGTCCACTATCAGGATAAGGTTGTTCAGCTTGTACTTGGCCGCGGTCTGGGCGGCTTCCCAGTTGATGCCTTCGCCCAGTTCCCCGTCGCCGGTGAGCACGTAGGTCCTGTACGTTTTGTTCTGCAGTTTCGCCGCCAGCGCCATGCCCGTTGCCGCCGCCAGGCCGTTGCCCAGGCTGCCGCTGGTCATGTCCACGCCGGGGGTCTTTTTCATGTCCGGATGCCCCTGCAGCACGCTGTCTATATGCCTTAATGTGGGGTACAGGTCCCTGGAAAAGTAGCCCTTCCGCCCCAGCGCCGCGTACATGGCGGGGCAGGCGTGGCCCTTGGAAAGCACGAAGCGGTCCCTGTCCTCCCAGTGCGGGTTCTTGGGATCCACGTTCATCACCCCGAAGTACAGGCACGCCACTATGTCCGCGCAGGACAGCGAGGGCGCGGGATGCCCGTCCTTGGAACGGTAGATCATCTCGATTATGTCGCGGCGCAGCACGTTGCCCATGCGGGCCAGTTCAGTGCAGTTCATTTACCTTTCACCGCCTTGTATACCGCTTTGGCGCCGTTTGAGGGGCTCTCGAATACGGTAAGCCCCGTTGCCGCGGCCACCTCTTCCGCGTTGTCCGCCATGGAGCCCTGGGCCAGCACCAGGCA
>JAFZLE010000083.1 GCA_017551645.1 Clostridia bacterium
GTGCCGTCCACGCCCCAGCCCGGGCAGCCTTCCACCGTGACCTTCCTGGCACGCAGCGGCCTCGTTATGCTGATGCCGTGAGACACGGCGGAGTTTTCCCGGTCCGGCGCCGAGACGCGCACCTCGTGCCCCGCGCTGACCAGCGCCTTTGCCATGGCGGCTATGCCGGGCGCGTCGAACCCGTCGTCGTTGGTGAGAATTATACGCATAAGTACCTCGGCAGTACTCTTCGTCATGCGGGGCGCGCGCCGCCCCGTAATACAACAAAAGACACCCTCTCGGGTGTCTGTTAAGCACCTCCACGGGGAATCGAACCCCGGTCTTCGCCGTGAGAGGGCGACGTCTTAGACCGCTTGACTATGGAGGCAGGAAGCTGGCGAACTAGGATTCGAACCTAGAATGAACGAGTCAGAGTCGTTAGTGTTGCCGTTACACCATTCGCCAATAGTCAACCGAACACAACGTGCCCGATCGACTTATATATTATAGGCTTGACCCCCGAATATGTCAACCCTGTAATAAATAATTAACAATTTAGCACGTATTCCCCCAGCAGGGGCAGCAGACGGTCCGCCTCTTCCGGGGCATAGCGGGGCGATACCGCCACGGACACAAAGTCGTAGGGCTCCTCAGCCCTGAAAAGGGCATAGTCCGGGTACTCTCTAAACGGCACTTTGGGTTCCCTGCCGTGTCCGGCTTCCATGAGCCGGGACACGAAGGAATTCAGGCGGATGTACTCCCCCTCCATGATCTCGGGCGGTATGTCGGGCAGGGAGTGGGGATTGCGTACGTTGTCGAGGCGGTCTATCCAGCGAAACGCCAGGGCGAAAAGCAGGTAGTTGGCCTCGCTTATGTGCCCCTCGCGCCTCAGGGCGGGAATGTCCGCCCGCTTTTCGGCGGGCAGCGCCAGCAGGGCGTTCAGCACGTAGGCCGTCTGCCCCACGCCCAGGTCCGAGTGGGCGTCCACGTGGGTCACCGAGAACGGCGCCGTGAGCCTCCCCTCCCCCATCATTTCGCTCCAGAAGTCCAGGGCGAAGTCGTGGGTCTCGAATATCCTGCCGGGCACAGGGCGGTCGGCGGACAAGCCGCAGTTTTCCTCCAGAAAACAGCGGACCCGGGCTTCCTCCCAGGGCTCGTGCCCGGTCAGGGCGGGGCGCTCCCCCGCGTCCGCCAAAGGGCACACGCCGTTCAGGAAAAAGTCCAGGTCTATGTCAAGTACGTTCATTATCGTAAGCTATTCGAACTCCGTCCACACGCCCGTTTCGAACATCCTGCGGTACTGGGTATACCGGGAGTGTTTGCGCCAGGGGTCGTAGGTGGAACTGCCTTTGGCGCGGAACAGCGCGTCGCAGTCGGGATGCGCGGCCCTGAAGTCCTGCTTTTCCTCTGACGACACCCGTGAGCCCACCGCCCAGAAACGCTCCAGCTTCGTGCACGCTTCCAGGGGCTTCAGGGTGGTGTTCTTTACATAGCTCAGGTTCAGGTCCAGCAGCTCCGTGCAGTTGGCAAGGGCGCTTATGTCCGT
Source organism: Clostridia bacterium (assembly GCA_017551645.1). Classification (GTDB taxonomy): domain Bacteria; phylum Bacillota; class Clostridia; order Christensenellales; family Aristaeellaceae; genus RUG14130. The sequence goes on from JAFZLE010000083.1 coordinate 1,526, forward strand.
TACCTTATAGTTCATGAACAGTTCCAGGTACTGCAGGTACCTGAGCTCCCCTATGGGCGTAATGTCCCTTATGTCGTTGTCCGCCAGTATCAGTATCCTGAGCTCGGGCAGGTAGCGCAGAAAGCTTATGTCCGTTATGTTCTGGTGGCCCAGGTCCAGCGCCCGCAGGTTGGGCAGGTATTTGAACAGCTCGCAGTCCCGGCTTTTCAGGTAGCGCGGGTCGGAATCCGTGGACTTGGTGGAGAAGGCGGTCACGTCCGTGTATATCTTGTACCTGTTTATCTTCAGCGCCCACACGAAGGTGACGTCCGGGTATTTTTCCACCAGCGGTATCATCCTGTCGTTGTTGAGCTCGGCGTGCCACTTGACGCTGATCTTTTTGAGATTGGGCATGAAGGCGATCATGCACTCCAGGTCCTCGGGCTTTATGCTGCCGCTGACCTTGTCCAGGTCCAGCTCCTCGGCGGTGATGCTGAAAAACTTTTTGTGGAAACTGAACTCACCGGTCACGGGCGTGCCCTCGGGCAGGTTCTCCACGTACTCCTGTATCTTGGGCAGCGACCAGTACACCCGGCCTATATCCACGCTCTCCGGCGCGCCGTCCTCCGCAAGCGCGCACCCAAGCGCCGCCAGCAGCGCGGCGGCAAGCAGCACTAAACAAAGCTTTCTGAACATTATCCGCTCCGGTCTGTGACGGTACGGCGCTTTGGCGCCGTTTGTCACTCAAATTCCTTCCACACGCCCGTGTCGAACATTTCCCTGTACTGGAAGAACCTGGGATGCGTGCGCCAGGTGCCGTGGGTGGAACCGCCCTCGTCCAGGAACAGCGTCTCGCAGTTGGGATGTGCCTGTATGAAGGCCTCTTTTTCCGCCTTGGTGAGCTTGGTGAACACGCACCAGAAGCGCTCCAGCTTGGTGCACGCCTCCAGGGGCTGCAGGCTCTTGAAGCCGGTATAGCTCAGGTTCAGGTCCAGCAGCTCCGTGCAGTTGGCCAGGGGGCTCAGGTCCTTTATCATGGGGTTTATGAACAGTTCCAGGTACTGCAGGTGCTCAAGCCGCCCTATGGGCGTGATGTCGCTTATCCTGTTGTCCACCAGTATGAGTATCCTGAGTTCGGGAAAGTAGTCCAGAAAGCTCAGGTCGGTTATGCTGCCCTGGTGCCCCAGGTCCAGCGCCCTGAGCCCCGGCACGTACTTGAGCAGCTGGCAGTCCGAGCTCCTTAAATACGGCTCGTCCGCGTCGCTCGCCTTGGTGGAGAAGGCGGTCACGTCCGTGGGTATCTTGTATTTCCTGAGCCGCAGCGTCCACACGAAAGTGATCTCGGGATGCGCGTCCACTATGGGGATGATGTCGTTGTTCATCAGCTCCGTATGCGTTTTGAGGCTGACTTTTTTAAGGTTGGGCATGAACGCCGCGAGGCTCTCCAGATCCTCCCGTTTAAGGTTGCCCTTGGCGGTATCCAGGTCGATCTCCTCGGCGCCTATATCCCAGGTCTGCCCCAGCAGGGTGAACTGCCCCGCAAGGACCGTGCCCTCCGGCAGTTCCTCCGCGTACTTGCGTATCTGCTTAAGCGGCCAGTCCACCGTGCCGATATCAGCTACAGCGGGCGCGGCGTCTTCCGCCCACGCGCAGCACGCGGGCGCCAGCACCGCCAGCGCGATAAGGAGTATGACAAGCTTCCTGATCATGGTGTTCTCCCCCTGTGCACCTGTTTTACCTGCCGCCGGCGCGGCGCGTTACACGTTAAAGCGGAACAGGGTCACGTCCCCGTCTTTCATCACGTAGTCCTTGCCTTCGGAGCGGATCAGGCCCTTTTCCTTGCAGGCGGCCATGGAGCCTTCCCTTACCAGGTCGTCGTAAGCCAC
>JAFZLE010000084.1 GCA_017551645.1 Clostridia bacterium
GGCGAGGATGATCGCCACTGCCAATGCGAGCAGTTTTTTCATACTTCGTATTTCCTCCTGTTTATTTAATCTACCGCGATACGCGGATGATTATCGCAAAGAATCAGCCCTTGACAGCGCCCACCTGCATGCCCGCTTCGAAATACTTCTGTATGAAGGGGTATATGAACAGCAGCGGCGCGATGGTGGCCAGCAGGCAGGCGTACTGCACGTTCAGCTTGTTCACGCCGCCCTGCTGCATGGGCATGGCAGCGTCTGAGAAGGTGGCGGATACGCTGGAATAGACTATGGAGCGCAGTATGTTCTGTATGGGCTGGCGCGCGTTGTCTTTGATATAAAGCATGGCGGCGAAGTAGCTGTTCCACATGCCCACTATCGCGAACAGGCTGAACGTGGCGAACAGCGCCTTGGACAGGGGCAGGATTATCCTGACCAGTATCCTTAAGTCGCCCGCGCCGTCTATAAGCGCCGCCTCGCGGATCTCGTGGGAAATGCCCTTGAAGAAGGAACGGTACAGGAAGGTGTTCCACGCGCTCACCGCGCCGGGCAGTATCAGCGCCCAGGTGGTGTCCATGAGCCCCAGGTTCCTTATCAGCATGTAGGACGGGATCGTGCCGCCGGAAAAGAACAGCGTCACGAGCAAAAGCACGCTTATGGGCTTTTTGAGTATGAAATCGCTGACCGACAGCGGGTACGCCAGGCACGCGGTCATGGACACGGTCACCAGCGTGAAGCCCAGGGCGTATATAAGCGTCCAGCCGTAGGCGCGGTAGATGGTCACGTTGCTGAACACGATCTCGTAGCCCTTGAAGTTGAATTCCTTGGGCCAGATGCCCACGCTGCCCCGGTCTATCATGCGGCTGGAGGACAGGGACACCGCGATGACCCGCATGAACGGCAGCAGCACCAGCGCGCAGCACAGCACCAGGAAGGTGATATTGCAGATATCAAAGGCGTAACCGCCGATATGTATCTTGTTTTTGACCTTTACAGGCTTGGAAGGCAATGTCGTCTTTGTCATGAGCGCTCCCTCCTTACCAGATGCTCTGCTCGGGGTCTATGGCCCGCACTATCGTGTTGGTGGTGAGCACCAGCACCAGGCTGACCAGCGACACCATAAGGTTAACTGCCGTGGCGTAATCGAACCTGCCGTTGCTCAGGCCCATGGTGTAGACGTATGTGGATATGACGTCCAGGTCGGTGCGGTTGGTGTTGTTCTGTAAAAGCAGTATCTTGGTGAAGTCGGTGGAAAGGATGTTGCCGGAGTTGAGTATCAGCACCATGGTGGTGGTGGGCAGTATGGCAGGCAGCGCCACGTGGCGTATCTTCTGGAAGCGGTTGGCGCCGTCTATGTTAGCCACGTCGTACAGGCTGGTGTCCACGTTGGAAAGGGCGGACAGGTAGATTATGCTGCCCCAGCCGGCGCCCTGCCAGATGGCGGAGCCGACGTAGAAGGGCATGAAGTAGCGGGTGCCCTCGTTCATGTTCACGGCGTCGGCGCCGAACACGCGGCGGATGTTGTTGAACAGGCCGCTGAGGGAGCCGAACTCGTTTAACATGGTGCAGATGACCACCACGGATATGAAATGGGGCAGGTAGGAAATGGACTGCACTCCCCTCTTCATCCACTTGGAAGAGACCTCGTTTAAGGAGAGCGCCAGAATGATGGGCATGGGGTAAGTGAATATCAGCGTGAAGAAACCGACCTTGATGGTCTGCAGTATTATCTTGAAGCAGTTGACGTTCCCGAAGAACTCCTTCAGGTGTTTTAGGCCCACCCAGGGGCTGTCCATTATGCCGTAGCCGGGCAGGTAGTTCTTGAAACCGACCAGCACCCCGTACATGGGGCCGTACGCAAACACGAACAACAGCGTCATCGGCAGCACACACAGGGCCACAAGCGTCCTCTGCTTCCACAGTATCCTGAAGAAGCGGACGATGGGGTTTACGCGGTTCCTGCCCAGAAGCACCGTGCTCCTCGCCTCTGTCATATGCTCGCCTCCAATCCGACATTATTGTATCATACTTCACCCCCGGCATGTCAATACATTTTATGCATATTTTAACTAAATTTCATACTTAATGGTTTATTTTTTAGTGCACTGTCAACTAAAATTTTAGTTATTGGCGAATTCAGGTATTCCATTCTCCGCGAGTATAGTGTATAATTGAGGCAACAGCTATCCGGAGGTTCGTTATGGACAAGACCATTCCCGTTAAGCTCGACAGGATATATTTCGGCGGGGACTACAACCCCGACCAGTGGGACGAAAAAACCATAAACGAGGATATGCGCCTGTTCCAAAAGGCGCACATAAACCTGGTCACGCTGCCCGTGTTCTCCTGGGCGAAACTGGAGCCGAAAGAGGGCGTGTACGATTTCGGCTGGCTGGACAGCATAATGGACAAGCTGGCGGAAAACGGCATAGGCGTGAACCTGGCCACCCCCACCGTGGCCCAGCCCGCCTGGATGAGCCGCAAGTATCCCGAGGTGCTGGACGTGGACATACAGGGCCGGCGCAGGACCCACGGCATGCGGGTGCATTTCTGCTACAACAGCCCCAAGTACCTGGAGCGCGCCCGGGCAATTGCCTCCGAGATGGCGAAAAGGTACGCGAAGCATCCCGCGCTGAAACTGTGGCACGTGGCAAACGAGTACGGCACCTACTGCTACTGCCCCATCTGCCGCGGCAAGTTCATCCTTTGGCTAAAAAACCGCTACGGCAGCATGGAAAAACTGAACGAAAGGTGGTACACCGCCTTCTGGGGGCGCACGCTGTATGACTGGGAGGAGATCAACCTGCCCGATGAGACCAACGACGACTTCCGCTTCAACCCCACCGTGCAGCTGGACTACCTGCGCTTCGTCACCGACTCCACCGCCGCCTGCTTCAGGAACGAGTACGACGCCATACGGCAGTATTCCGACAAGCCCATACAGACCAACATGTCCGGCTTCATCAAAAAGCTGGACCAGTTCGTCATGGCCTCCAATATGGACATAGTGGGCTGGGACAATTACCCCTGGCCCACCCAGGAAATGAGTTTCGTGGCTATGAAGCACGACATCATGCGCGGCCTCAGGGGCGGGCAGAGCTTCCTGCTGGCGGAGCAGAGCCCCAACCAGCAAAACTGGCAGCCCTACAACGTGCTGAAGCGCCCCGGCGAGGTCAGGCGCCTGAGCTGGCAGGCCATCGCCCACGGCGCGGACAGCTGCCTGTACTTCCAGATGCGCCAGAGCCGCGCGGGACAGGAAAAGTTCCACGGGGCGGTGATCTCCCACTCCGGGCGGGACGACACCCGCGTGTTCAGGGAGACCGAATTCCTGGGCAAAGAGCTGGAGACGTTAAGCCCCCACGTGGTCGGCAAGCGCACGAAGGCGCAGGCGGCCATAGTGTTCGACTGGAACGCCTGGTGGGCGCTGGAAAACTCCTCCGGCCCCAACCGGGACATCGACTACCTGGACGGCGTGCACAGCTACTACAAGGCGTTTTACGGCAGGCACATCTCCGTGGATTTCGTGAGCGAGGACGCGGACATTTCCGGCTATAAGCTGGTCGTGCTTCCGTATACGTACATGTTCAGGCCCGGTCTTAAAGAAAAGCTCGATTCGTTCGTGCGAAACGGCGGTACGCTGCTGGCGGGGGCGCTCAGCGGCCTTGTGGACGAAAACGACCACGTTATCGGCGAGTTCCCCGGGGCGCTCAGGGACGTACTGGGCCTGCGCATAGAAGAGACCGACGCCCTCAGAAAGGACTGCCTGAACGGCATACACATGGGCGGAAGGGAATATCCCTGCCGCCTGGTATGCGATATCGTTATACCCGGCTCTGCCAAAACACTGGGCTGCTTCACCAAAGAATTCTACGCGGGCGGTCCCGCCGTTACTGTCAACGAATACGGAGCCGGAAAGGCGTACTACATAGGCTCTGTGCCTGACTCCGCGCTCGTGTCCGATATAGTCGGCAAGATCGGGTTGTCTCCCGTCATACGGGCGGACAATGGGCTTGAAGTTACCTTAAGGCAGGACGAAAGCGAGCAGACCCTGTTCATCATCAACCACACGGAAGCCCCGCTTCGCGCCGAGCTTCCTGAAGGGTTTTTTGAACCGCTTGCCGGCCAGACCGTGTCCGGCAGCACACAGATCGCCGCAAATGACGTACGCGTCTTCGTAAGGAGGATAACAGCATGACTTCCAGGCAGCGATTCATGGACACCCTGGCCCGCCTGAAGGTGGACCGTCCCGCCAGCTGGGTGGGCATGCCCGACCCCAAGAGCCTGCCCGCGCTGCAAAAGTTTTTCGGCGTAAACGACATGCCTGGGCTGAAAAACGCGCTGGACGACGACGCCTGGCCCGTGGAACCCCACTACCAAAGCGAGACCGCGTCCGCCATATATGCGGCCTTCGACTGGTACATGAAAGGCAACGTGGACCAGTACAACCGCACCCTCACCACCCCCGGCTTTTTCGCCGAGAGCGAGGATATAAGCGACGTGGATACATTCCCCTGGCCCGATCCAGAAAAGTACATGGACGTAAGCGAGATGGAGCGGCGCTTCGCCGCCCTGCCCCAAGACAAGGCGTCCATAGGCATGGCCTGGAGCGCGCACTTCCAGGACACCTGCGCCGCCTTCGGCATGAACAACTGCTTCATGAACATGATCGACAACCCCGAACTGGTGCAC
>JAFZLE010000001.1 GCA_017551645.1 Clostridia bacterium
ACAGATAAAACCTTATGCAGATACCGATAGATCGTGCATTTCGTTCATGAGGTCTGCGGATCGCTCTTCCATCATCGAAAAACCGAAAGCGTTCTTCGAGCGATTATTAGGGATCGGGAAAGAATGTAAGCAAAATAACAGACGAAACCCGGTGGAATGGTTTTTTCGCCCACGAACCATGTCCGTGTGAACGGCGGAAAAAGAATAAGGGTACCCGGAGCTGCTTTCCTATTATATGGCTCAGGTACCCTTATTTTCGTACTTTCCGTATAACATAGGTCTTTAGCGAAGCTAGACGATCAACGGGCGTGATGCAAAATAGGACCGTGGTCAAACGCGCTCAAGCGGGACAAGAAGCTTAGCTTGCCCACACCATTTCAGGTTTCAGCTGCTTCTTTGCACAGTCCGAGAGAAACAGGTTTATAAGTGTCTGATACGGTATACCGGTCTCTTCCGCCAGACGTTTGAAGTAAGCTACCGTGCCTTCATCCAGATTGATCGTTATCTGCTTCTTGGCGCTCTTTATGTAAGGGTTCTTTACCCCTTTGCTGAAATCATATTCGTCTTTCATCTTGGTATCGTCTCATTCAAACTTTAATCCATGTATAATTATATGATAATTATTTGGTACATATATATCAAGCTATTATATCACAGTACTTATAGTTTCGTTTACACTGGAATTTGTACCTCAATTGTCTTCCTCTACAGGGGGTTTCGCTGGCATTTTGTTTCGTTTACAGCCGCTCGTTATGGACTCGATGACTGTCAACAGAGATACTGGAAAACTGTAGGCGGCTATGCGCGGTGTGACTTTACTTTTTCTTTCGCGTTGCCTCTTCCATGGTCAGGCCGGTGGAATAGTCCAGCTGCCTGTACTCACCCGGATCATTTTCCCGCTGGCGTGTGAAGCCGTCCACATTCCACGAAGGCCGTTTGTCCTTGCGCCAGGGGCGGCACTGCCACTGGTAGCCACGGAACGGGTCACGGGTACGGTTCATCCAGTCGATAAGCTCGTCGTGAAGGGCATCCCGCGCCGCGGCGTATTCTTTGTCGTATACAACGTTTTTAAGGTCGTATGGGTCATTTGCGGTGTCGTACATCTCATCGCCGTCCAGCAGGTGCAGCGCCAGCTTGTACTCGTCCGTGATTACGGCGCGCATGGGCTGGAAGCCGCCGAATCCGTCATGGTCAATCTCGTACCGGCCGAATTCTACGTGCGCGGGGCGGTTCGTAGGCCTGCCGGGGTCTGCGAGCTGAGGCATGAGACTTTCGCCCTCGAACATTACGGGGCGCGGGATGCCCATGTAATCCAGAACGGTGGCCGGGAGGTCAATATGTGAGACCACATGGCGGTAGATTTCGTTCTCGGGCACGCATGCGCCTTCAAAAATGAGGGGTACACGCGCGATCTCATCAAAAATCGCGGGACCCTTGGCGCTCAGGCCGTGAGAGTGGGCGGCGTCGCCGTGGTCTGAGGTAAACAGGCGCAGTGAAGCAGGCGCCAGTTTTCTCGCGCATTCCAGCACACGGCCGATCTGCGAGTCTATATAGCTGTTGCACGCGGCGACCCGGGGACTTATGCCGCCGCGCCGTTTTGACGGGTCCTTCTCACCTGTGGTCTCCGCCCATATGCGCAGGCAGTCGGGTTTGTCGGACAAGTCGTCGTCCCAGGCGGGATTCGTGCCTGCGCAGCTGTCGTACATGGAAGCGTACGGCTCGGGACACAGACTGGGCCCATGAGGCTCATCATACGATACCACAAGGAAGAAGTCTTCATCCCTGTGCTCCCGAATGAACGCCAGTGCCCGCTCCGTTACACGGTAGCCGTATGTAAACGAGGCGGGGATATTCTTGCTGCTGGAATCGGCGTCACGGGAGAACAGCCGTTCTTTATCCGTAAGCTCGTCCAGATAGCACTTCATGTCATACCAGTATTTCTTTTCCCAGCCGTCAGGACAGATGCCCCAGCCGAAATAATCACCTGCGTCCAGATGCCATTTGCCAATGTACCCGCAGACGATTCCATGCTCAGACAGACGCTGTCCCAGCGTTTTGACGTCTGCTCCCAGCGGCATGGAATTGCCCCAGCTGCCGTTGGAATGGGGAAATAAACCTGTAAACAAAGCCGACCTGGCGGGCCCGCACACCGGCTGGCAGGTGTAGGCGCGTTCGAAGCGCAGGCCGTTCTCAGCCATAGAGTCGATGTTGGGCGTAGAGATCTTTGAACCGTAGCAACCCACCATGTTGTAGCCAGTGGTATCTGTCATTATCCAGACTATCTGTTTTTTTGCCATAGTTTTTTCCTCTTGCTGAAACAAATCATCTCTGCGGACGCGCTAAAACTCGACGGACATGCCATCGTACGCTACGGTCATGCCGTAAGGCGCGACTATCCTGCAATACTCCTCGTGAGGCGGAGTCCAGTGAGGCGACATGTGTGTGATGATGAACCGTTTTTCGGTTTTCCATAAACGGTTTTCATCGAAGAAGCGCATTATCTCCAGATTCTTATCAAGGTTCTGATGCATTTCGAATCTGTCCGGCATAAGGCCGAAAGTGCCCTCGATAACCACGCAGTCATAGCGGTATTTTGCGATCAGGCTGAGCATATCCGCTTCATAGCTGCCGCAGTCAAGAGCGTAAAGGAGAGTAGTGCCGCCTCTTTCGATTATGTAATTAAACGTGGGCACTCCGTGGCGCGAGGCGACGGCGGTGAAAGAAATATCCAGGTCCGGACGGAAGACGGTCTCTCCGCTGCGCAGGGGGTGGAAAGCGACTTTATATACCTCTTCTTCCAATTCGGGATGATACCGGTCGTTTTGCAGGATCTCCCGATATACGCTCTCATGGCCGTATATATCCAGCCACGGCAGGGGAGTTAAGCGTGATCCCATCCAGTGGACGGCCTCATCCATGTCGATATCGTTCGTAGGCTCAATTATCCGGTTGTCAGCCGTGCGCATTTTTGTGCGCCAGATCAGGTGGTGCGTGTACAAATGGTCTTTATGCCTGTGGGTGACCAGCAGCAGGCGCAGCGCTGTAAGATCCCTCCCGTAGAGCAATGAGCTCTGAAAGGCGTGATTGCTCAGATCCAGCATCACGTCATCGTCCAGCATCGTGCATGTGTTCTGGCGTATGTTTTTTCCGCCGTGTCGCCTCGCGTATTCACAGTTCGGACAATTACACCACAGCGCAGGATAGTTTTCTCCTGCGCTGGTCCCCAGGAATGTCAGCCTCATTATGACTCCTTAAAGAAAACGATGAGCGGTATAAACCGGCCGGGCGTCGTTTATTTGCGCCAGCCTTTTTCTTTCAGGTAGGCTATGCAGGGCGCGACCCAGTCTGTCTGTATCATGTTGTAGCCCAGACCGGCCAAATAGCCCCAGCCCTCATCCGCCCTGTCCATGGTGTACAGGTCGTCGGTATGGCCTGCCGAATGAACGGTCTTGTAGTTGAACACTATGGCGTTGGCCCAGGTCAGCAGACCCATGCGGTGCATTTTCTCGTGATATTCCCGGGTGGCGAACTCGCTCTTTTCGGTTTTGAACAGCGCCTCGGTGCCCAGATAATGTATATTGCGATTGAGCAGCATCTCGGAATCGCGGTCCTCATCCCTGGCAAAAGTCATGTATGCGAAATCCGGGGCGAGCTCTTCCACCAGGTCATAGAAGCGCCCCTCCTGGTTAGACTTTACAAGCACCTGGTCGGCCATATCGTGGCGTCTGATCGCTTTGATTATATCCTTCGGATAAATGAAAAACTTATCAACGTTGATCACGCAGCGGCCTTTGAGCGCTTCCAGTGCGTCATCGAACAGCGGTACCGGATACTGCGTCTCGGCATCGTCTGAATTGACCAGCCGGAGAGCCTGAACCTCCTCGTCGTGCATGTCAGCGATCAGCTTCTCGCTATGCAGGTAGTGCTTTTCCGTGCCGGGATGAAACACGTATAACGTGCCGTCCAGGCTGCGTGACACGTCAAGCTCGACTATATCGGCTCCAGCCTTGAGCGCGGCGTTGAACGCCATTATCGTATTGCACGGCACATTGCCCATCCAAGTGCCGCGGTGGGCGGCTACCAGCACCTTGTCCTTGCACATTTCCCGCAGATCGAACATTTTGCTGACCTCACATTCTATAAGACTTAGATCATCCCTTGATAGAACCCATCATGATGCCCTTTTCAAAGAAGCGCTGTACGAAGGGATAGAGAATAAGCAGCGGCGCGGCGGAGACCACGATGATCGCGTACTTGAGCGCCTCGTACAGCAGTTGGGTGTTAACGTCGTCCACGCCCGACTGCTCGGCCATGTCGCCCATCTGGGACATTATGAGGATGTTGCGCAGGTGTACCTGCAGGGGCCATTTTTCCTGCGCCTTCTGCAGATACATCATCGCATCGAAATATGAGTTCCAGTGGGACACCGTGTAGTACAGCATGACTACCATAAGTATCGATTTACTAAGCGGCAGTACTATCTTGAACATGGTGCCTATAGCGCTGCAGCCGTCTATCGACGCGGCTTCGCGCAGTTCTCCGGGCACGGAATGGATGAAGTAGTTGCGCAGTATCAGCATGTTGGTGGCGTTGATCGCGCCGGGGATCATAACTGCCCAGCGGGAGTTCAGCAGGCCTAAATCCCTGACGTTCAGGTAAGAGGGGATGATGCCGCCTGAGAAAAACATGGTGAACGTGATAAGGATGGTCACGAAGTTTTTGCCCTTGATATCCGGCATTGAGAGGGGATAGGCCGCCATCACGGAGAGGACCATGTTTATGGCTGTGCCGACTACTGCGTAATAGATCGTGTTGCCGTAGCCAAGTATTATGCTTTTGCTGGCGAACACATTTTTGTACGCCTGGAAAGAGAGCTCCACCGGCCAGAGCCAGACGTTGCCGTTCATGATGTTGAGCGGTTTGGACATGGAAGCGCTCAGCGCGTACACCAGCGGATACACGGTGACGATAGCGATCAGGATGGTGAGTACGTATATACAGCCCTGGAAAAACCTGTCTCCCCGGTTGGCTATCATATGGTGCGATGGCGTTTTCGCGGGCAAATTCGTCAATTTCTGCATGAGCGTCCTCCTTTCAGAACAAACTGGTCTCGGACGCCCGCTTGGCGATGGCGTTCACGGTGATCAGCATGGTGAAGCTGATCACGGAATTGAACAGGCCTATGGCGGTGGCGTAATCGTATTCCATCGCCTCAAGGCCACGTTTATATGAATATGTCGAAATGACCTCGGAAACCGCGAGGTTCAGGTCATTCTGCATAGCGTATGCTTTTTCGTAGCCAACGTTGAGCACCTTGCCTGATTCGAGGATCAGCATGATGACGATCGTAGGCAGTATGGAGGGAAGCGTCACGTGGATAAGCTGCTGCATACGGGACGCGCCGTCCACTGTCGCCGCCTCATACAGCGACGGGTCTATGGCGGCCAGGGCGGATATAAATATGATCGCGTTCCAGCCGCCGTCCTTCCATAGGGCGGAATAAATGTACATGAAGCGGAAGTATTTGCTGCTGCCCATGAAGTATATGGGCTCGTCCACCAGGCGCAGGCTGACAAGCAGCTTGTTTATGACACCGGTGGAGGGGGAAGTCATGGCGGTCATCATGCCTACGACAACGATCGTGGAAACGAAGTGCGGTGCGTAGGTGATGGTCTGCATGGTCTTCTTGAAACGCTGTGAATGCAGCTCGTTGAATATCAGCGCAAGGCAGATAGAAAACGGAAAGCAGAATATCAGGGACAAAAAACCGATGATAAGAGTGTTCTTGATGATGGTCCAGCTCCAGTAGCTGGAAAAAAAGCGCAGGAAATGCTTAAGGCCTACCCAGTCGCTCAGCCACATACCTTTGCGCAGCTGGTAATTGCGGAATGCGATCTGCACGCCCAGCATGGGCTTATACTTGAATAACAGGTAATATACGATGACCGGGATCAGCAGCAAGTACAACTGCCAGTATTTGGCGAGGGACTTGCCCCAGTCCGCCCACCAGGTCCTTTTGCGCAGATCCTGCATAACGGTTCCTCCAGTTTGATTGAATCCGGTCTAAACGGAAAACCTGACGGGCGCTTTCGCACCCGCCAGGCGGAAAGGCTGACTTGATTCAGCCGTAAGGATGATTAATAGTTACCGTCGGGATAGACGCGAGCCAGCACGGCTTCGTAGGTCTCAAGCAGTTTGGCGGAGTTCATTTCGTCGATCTTGGCGACGAAGCCGTCCCACCATTCGTCGGTGATCTCGATGTCGCCGGTGACCGCCTGAGCGAAGGAATTCTGGATGTAGCTCTTTATGTCGCTCTCTACGGTCTTGATAACATCGTTCTCCTCAATGGTCCAGTTGAAGAACGGCCAGATCACGTCGGAAGCGTACTGCAGCATGGCGTAAGCGGTAGCCCTGGGGATCGGGTCAAACTCGGCGCCGCAGAGGTTGTCGTAGAACGCGGCGGGAACACGTCCGCCGGGCCACATGCCGAACTGAGCTTTGAAGGTGTCCTGAGACATGGTGTCGAGCCAGGTGGCCAGCGCCGCGTCGGTGAAGTACACGGAGCCGTCTTCCTTGATCTCCCAATCCTGATCCTGCACGCCCAGCAGGAAAAAGCGGGAGCCTTCCTCGGAGTAGAAGTAGTCTACCCAGCGCAGGGCCAGCTCGATGTTCTCGCATTTGTCGGTCAGGCAGAAGTTGTTAACGGAATGCAGGTTGGAGCGGATATCGCTCATGATCTGGTCGCCGTAGGGGCCTTCCAGCAGGAACTGCACGCCGGCATAGTCATCCATGAACTGAGGAGTGATGGCGTAGGTGGCGGTGGAGATGTATACGCCCAGCTCTTCTTTGCTGCTCTGAGCGGATACTTTGTCGGCACCGTTGGTGAACAGCTCCTGATAGATCAGGCCTTCGGCATAGAGGTCATGCAGGTATTCCAGGCACTCGCGGAAACGCGGGGACTGGGCCCAGATACGGGGTTTGCCGGTCTCGGGATCCACGTCTACCACGTCGTAGTGGGTGCCGCGGTTGCGCAGGCCGTAGATGCCCAGGAAGTAGTTGCGCAGCTGATCCTTGGAAGCTACCAGGCCTACGTTGTACTGGGTCTCTTTAAGTGCTTCGAGGTAAGCCTTGAGGCCTTCGAGATCGGTGGGGAACTCGGTGTAGCCCGCGGCGGCCATGGCCTTTGTGTTATAGTATATCTTGGTGTTGGCGCGCACGGCGGGGGCGAGCACCACCTGAGGCAGGCCCAGGATCTGGCCTTCGCCGTTGGTGATGGCGACACGGATGTCGGGATACTGTTCCATCAAAGCCGTGAAGTTGGGGCAGCACTCCTCCAGATAGGGGGCCAGGTCGACCAGTATGCCTTCAGCGCCCCACTGGTTGGCAGTGGTCTGCGCGAGGCGCATCTTCATGATGATCCCGGGATAATCTCCGGAGGAAATGGCCGAGGTCAGGGTGTCGTCGCATACGGCTGCGGGAACGCTGTCCCATTCGATATGGACGCCGGTCATCTTCTCATACTCGATCATGCAGGTGACCTTGGAGTTGTCCTGATCCGGATAAGTCGCGGGAGTTCGGCAGAAGATGCTGAGAGTGGTCGGCTCATCTACCAGAGGGAACTCAGCGTGCGCGACACCGAGTATCAGCGCGAGCGCGAGCACAAGAAGCAACAATTTCTTCACGAGGATACCTCCTTTTTTGTTATGATAAACCGCGACAGGGCGGCAATCATCGAAAATAAACAGAAACGGATAATTGCACAATAAATTGTTAATTACATAATACATGAATAACAATGGATTGTCAACACTGAGACTCGGATTTTCAGCTTTCATTGAGAGTTGACACGGTTTCTCTACGGCTGTATACTTGAAAAAAAACGTTAACACTTATATAGAGGTAATGCCATGAAAAGA
>JAFZLE010000085.1 GCA_017551645.1 Clostridia bacterium
ATACTGGACACTAACGAGGTTCATATTGGAAACCATGTAATGATCGGACCCCACACATTAATAACAACTGTCGGCCATCCCATTTCACCTAAAGGAAGGTTATGAGCATGGAAGCCGTATTCGCGGTGATCGCCGGTGCCCTTTTGCTGAGCGAGCGCATGAGCGCGCGGGAACTGACGGGCTGTGTGATCATGTTCGCGGCCATCGTGCTTGTGCAGATACCTCTGCCGGCAGGGAAAAAGGCAGACCGATAAACGGGGCGGGGCTGATCGAACGGGGAACTGCTTTCTTCAAAAATACCGATACGGCTTATGCGGCCGCACGTGCCGGTATATGCCGGCGCCCTGTTTGTCTGGCCTTGCCGGGGAAAGTATGGTATACTGGTATGGGTCATTTTCAAATCACTGTCCGCTGTTTGCGAGGACAGGCGGCCAAATGGATCCCGGATCGGGAGGAGGCGCATGAATGAGCGCGGACGAAACAATGATCAGGCTGGTCCCAATGACGGATGAAATGTATCACCGCTATCTGATGGAATATGAGAACGATCCGGATCTGCTTCTGAAAGGGCAGGAATACAGGGCTTTTGCGTACAGCACCGAAACGGCAGAGAAGTACATACGGCGGCAAAAAGACTTACAGCGTGTGCCCCTCGCGATCCTCTGTGGGGATGATATCGCGGGCGAGGTGATCATCAAGAATATCGAAGCGCATAAGTGCGCGACCATGGGTATCGCCCTTAAGAACGCGAAATACAAAGACCGCGGGATAGGCACGGCGGCCGAGGAACTGGCCGTCCGGTTCGTATTTGAGGAATTGGATATCCCCGTTCTATACGCTGATACGCTGCGGACGAACCTGCGCAGCCGGCATGTGCTGGAAAAAGCCGGTTTCTCCCTGACAGGGGAAGATGAGGACTATATGTATTACAGGATAGACAGAAAGGCTGACAAATGACGCCTATCCCTGTTTATCGGGATGGTCACGGGCTGGAAAGCAAATTAAAGCTCCGTATACGGACAGCGATCTGATGCGAGGTGGCAAAATGAAAAACTTGATCATAAAAGTCGATCCTTACAGGATAATCGGGACCATAAAACCCATGCACGGCGTGGGCGGAGGGCCTGTATCCTCGATATTCACGTACAACGCCGTTGAAGAATTCCGGGCGGCAGGCATTCCGTTCGGGCGCCTGCACGACATCGAGTATCCGTTCGGTTCGGGCGAATTTGTGGACGTGCACTGCATTTTCCCTTACTTTGACGCGGATGAGAACGATCCCGGCGCATACAACTTCATACTTACCGACGAATACTTAAAGTACATGTGCGAAGCGGGCACCGAGCCGTTTTACAGGCTGGGAGCCGCCATAGAGCACCAGAGCGTCAAACGGCACATAAATCCGCCGAAAGATGTTGACAAGTTCGCCCGCATATGCTCCCGCATAGTCGCGCACTACAACGAGGGCTGGGCGGACGGCTACGAGTGGAACATACGCTACTGGGAGATCTGGAATGAGCCTGACATCCCCCAGTGCTGGACGGGCACGCCCCAGCAGGCTATTGAGCTGTACCGCGCAGTCTCCTCGCTTATCAGGCGGGAGCATCCGAACGTGAAGATTGGCGGCCTGGCGCTCACGTCTCCGTATTCCGCCATGTTCGAACCTTTCCTGGCTTACGCGCGGCAGACGGACGCCCCGCTCGACTTCGTGTCCTGGCACGGCTACTGCCATACGCCCGCGCAGGCCGTCTCAAACGCGAGGCGTGCCCGCGAGCTTATGGACAAATACGGTTTTACGCAGGCGGAGAGCATCTACGACGAGTGGAATTATGTGGTCAGCTGGAACGATCTGCAGCCGAGTATAGATCTGCACCGGACCGCGTTCGGGGCCGCTTTCATGGCGGCGGTGATCGCATCCATGCAGAAGGAAGCGGTAGACAAACTCATGTTCTACGATGCCCAGATGCTGCAGCCCGTCTGGAACAACCTGTTCAAGCCGAAGCCCATGGCGGAACACGCGGCCATGCGCGGAGTGGACACACTTAAGGGTTACTGGACGCTGTACGCCTGGAACAAGCTGTACGAAGCGGGCACTTCTGTCTTTTGCGAAGCGCCGGATGACGTATACTGCGCCGCCGCCGAAACGCCCGAAGGCGAAACGCTGCTGTATATTTCATATTTCAACGATGACGCGGGGCTGAACAGCTGTCCGCCGCCGGACGCGTCCGTGCGCGTTTCCCTGCCGGGCAGGACCGTCAGGAGCATGACCGTGTATAAGGCAGACGACGCGCACGATTTTGAGCCGCTGCAGGCAAAGGACGGCGAGTTCCGGATGCAGGGAAACAGCTTCGCGCTGGTAAGGATACCGGCAGCCGCGGTCTAGCGGACACTGAGATCTGCATCCCGTTCAAAGCAAGGATATACGCCAAATTCAATAAATGCGGAGGACACTATGGTCAGGGCCAATTTCCTGCCGAATGACGAGATCACGTACATTCCCAACGCCCACGCGGCGAAAAACCCCTTTATTTCCCGGGAGCCTGAGACGGGCGCGCTGCCCACTTACGAAGCCAGCCGCCATCTGCTGCCCAAACCGTACTGGCAGGGGCACGGAGACGTGACGGCGTGCCACGATAGGGTGTGGCAGATCGCGTTTTCCAACCTGCGCATGCCCACAAGGGAGAGCGGCTTCGTGTCCGCCTTTATAGATACGGCATTCAACGGCATGCTCTTTATGTGGGACTCGGCGTTCATACTCATGTTCGGGCGCTACGGCAAGCGGGCGTTCAATTTCCAAAAGACGCTGGACAACATGTACGCCCGCCAGCACAAGGACGGTTATATCTGCCGCCAGCTCCGCGAAGACATCGCCGGCGAGCGCTTCACGCGCTTTGACCCCTGTTCCACGGGGCCGGAAGTGATGGCCTGGTGCGAGTGGGAATACTACAAGACCACGGCTGACAGGCAGAGGCTTTCGGACGTGTATTACCCTCTGCTGGCATACCACGAATGGATGGCGGAGCACCGCACCTGGAGGGACGGCTCCTACTGGTCGTCCGGGTGGGGCTGCGGCATGGACAACCAGCCCCGCATGCAGCCCGGGCGGAACGTTTCCCATTCCAACGGCCACATGGTGTGGGTGGACGCCACGCTGCAGGCGATACTGGACGCCCGCTGCCTTGCGGATATGGCCATTGAACTTGGCAGGGAAGAAGACCTGCCGCCCCTGCGGCAGGAGATAGACCTGCTCACGAAAGTCGTGAACGAGCGCCTCTGGTCGGAAAAGGACGCCTTTTACTATGACGAGTGGCGCAACGGGGAACTGAACGGCGTTAAATCCGTGGCAGCTTACTGGGCGCTGCTGGCCGGGATAGTGCCGCCGGAACGCATGGAACGCTTTGTGGCGCATCTGGACAACGAGAAGGAATTCAAACGCCCCAACCGCGTGCCCACGCTCTCCGCGGACAGCCACGATTACTGCGAATGCGGCGGATACTGGCGCGGAGCGGTGTGGGCGCCCACCAACTATATGATCCTGCGCGGACTGGAGCAGAACGGCTATGATGCCCTGGCTCACGGCATCGCCCTCGCGTGCGTGGACAATGCCACCCGCGTGTATGGGCAGACCGGCACCGTCTGGGAAAACTACGCGCCCGAGTATCCCGCTCCCGGCAGGGTGGGGGACAGCGTGGCGGCCAGGGATTTTGTGGGCTGGAGCGGCCTGTTCCACGTGTCTATACTGTATGAGTACATCATGGGCATAAAGAGCGACCCGGTGCGCGGCAGGCTGCGCTGGGACGTGCGTTTGACCGATGCCCACGGCATAGCGGATTATCCCTTCGGGGATGTGCCCGTCACCCTGCGCTGCGAGGCCCGCGCCTCGGCAAAGGACGAGCCTGTGATCACCATAGAAGCCGCCAGCCCCATGGAAGCGGAGATCGTTTGGGAAGGCGGGAGCAAAGTCATAACCGTGAATGCCTGACCCAAGATCTCGGCAGGCAGCCCGGTTCTCAGGCCTCAGCCGCGGGCCCGGAACACTTTGGAACGGACAGCGGCCGTAAAACAGGCCCTGAAAGCCAGATATAACATCATGGAAAAGGAGATTTGGATCATGAAGACGGTCAACGACAAACAGCTGCTCATGGCGGCGGACTTCGCGGGATATCCCCTTAAGGAAGCGATCAAGGAGTACCTTGAGAAGAAGGGCTGGACGATCACCGACATAGGCGTAAAGGCGGATTCGGACCCCAACGATACGGAACTGATGTTTCACCGCATAGGCCTGCGCGTAGGCGCGATGATCGCGGAGAAGGAATTTGAGCGCGCCATGATCTTCTGCGGCACCGGCATGGGCATACACATAGCGGCGAGCAAGTGCCCCGGCGTGCACGCGGGCGTGGTGGAATCGGTACCGGCCGCATTCCGCGCCATTACGGGCAACGGCGTAAACGTGCTCGCCATGGGCGCGTTCTATGTCACGCCCGAGCTGGGCAAGCAGTGCGCGGACGCCTATCTTTACAACGATTTCGGCAGCGGCTGGGAATGGTGGCCCGATTTTGACAAATTCCATCAGATCGCCATCGACGAGCTCAACGCCTTCAACTATGAGGAGTACAAGGCCAACGGATTCAAGCTTAAGCACCTGGGCGACTGCGAGTGCCGGCTGTATGACAGGCCCGACGGTTTTTCTCCCGTTCCGCTTATGTGCAAGCGCGAAGGGTGATCGCCGATAAACCATGGCGAATCAGATTAACTGAGCAGTATACGACATATCAGCCCGTATAACAGGACAGGGGAGTGATGAAGACAACGGGTGCGGCTGCGTGCTTGAACGGCTGAGTATGGCACAAATGCCGCACGCTGCGAACCTGGGGAAACGACGCCCGCACCTGTTTTCGTTCGACGTGCGCTGAGACCGAAACGCTAAAAAAGGGCGCAGCGTAAGTAAAAGCAAATGCAGTGACCGATTGCATTAAGGAGCTAATAATGGCAAAGTATATAGACCCAACCGTATATGTGATTTCCATAAGTGATGATGTTAGGAAAAGATTACAGTCCATTAGGAAATATGCCAGTTTTGCGGAATCCAAAGCGGTGGGTGATGTCATATTCTATTTCTGGATGGAAGCGCCAACCAGCACAGTATATATCTCCTTTTGCGTTTATCCTACCTTTATGCCTCCTCAAGAAATTCCCAAGTGTACCGTATTTGGC
>JAFZLE010000086.1 GCA_017551645.1 Clostridia bacterium
GCATAATATCCGAGGGCATGCTCCTGAGTGCGGAGGACGATAAGGGCAACCTCACACTCCTGACCGTGGACGGCGGCACCGCCCCCGGCAGCAGGGTAGGCTAATAAAAGGAAACTTGAAAAACAGAGCGGCGGGATGCGTCCCGCCGCTTGTTATTTTTGTTGCCTGTATCTTTTTCATCCTACCCTGCTGCCGGGGGCGGTGCCGCCGTCCACGGTCAGCAGCTTCAGGTTGCCCTGGGCATCCTCGGCGCTCAGGAGCATGCCTTCGGACATTATGCCCTTCATCTTGCGGGGTGCCAGATTGCTGACCAGTATAAGCGTCTTGCCCACTGTGTCTTCCGGCTTGTACCACTTGGCGATGCCGCTTAATACCGTGCGGGTGCCGCTGCCGTCGTTAAGGGTGAACTTGAGCAGTTTGTCGCTGCCCTCCACCTTTTCGCAGGCCTCCACCTTTACGGCGATCAGCTTGACCTTGGCGAAGTCGTCTATGGTGATGGTGTCCTGCTTGGGCGCTTCGGGCTGGCTGGCGGCCTTCTTTGCGGCGTTTTCCGCCTCCATGGCTTCGATCTCCTTCTTTATGTCCACCCTGGGGAACAGCGCGTCGCCTTTTTTGACCTGCGTGCCCGGCCTGAGCTGTCCGAACTTCTTTACGCTGTCCCAGGTCATCAGGGTATCGTCCTTAACGCCCAGCTGCTCGTATATGCGCCGGGGCGTGCGGGTCATGACGGGGCTGATGTGCACCGCCACAGCGCGGACGCCTTCGCACAGCACGTACATGACGGTCTTCAGGCGTTCCCTGCCTTCTTCGGTCTTGCCCAGCACCCATGGCTGAGTGATGTCGATATAGCGGTTGAGCTCGCCTATGAACTTCCAGATCTCGCCCAGCGCCAGTGAGAACTGAAGCGCGTTCATCTGCGCGTCCACTAGTCCGGGCAGCGCCTCGAACATATCGATGATATGCCTGTCGTTCTCGTCGTACTCGCCGGGGGCGGGCACTTCAGCGCCAAAGTACTTCTCCACCATCGCCACCGTGCGGCTCACCAGGTTGCCCAGGTCGTTGGCCAGGTCCGCGTTGGCGCGGGTCAGGAAAGACTCGTTGGTGTAATTGCCGTCGGAACCGAAGGGCATCTCCCTCATCAGGTAATAGCGCAGGGCGTCCACGCCGTAGCGCGCCACGATGGGGCCGGGATATACCACGTTGCCCTTGGACTTGGACATCCTGTCCGCGCCGAAGAGCAGCCAGCCGTGGCCGAACACCTGCTTGGGCAGGGGCAGTCCCAGCGCGTGGAGCATGATGGGCCAGTAAATGGTGTGGAAGCGCACGATCTCCTTGCCCACCAGGTGCACGTCGGCGGGCCAGTACTTCTGATACAGTTCGTCGTGGTCGGTGCCGTAGCCCAGGGCGGTGATGTAATTGGAAAGCGCGTCTATCCACACATATACCGTGTGTTTGGGGTCAAAGTCCACAGGCACGCCCCATTTTACGCTGGTGCGGCTCACACACAGGTCCTGCAGGCCGGGCTTCAGGAAGTTGTTGAGCATCTCGTTGGCGCGGGAGGCGGGCTGTATGAAGTCCGGATGCGTCTCGATATAGTCGATCAGCCAGTCCTGGTACTTGTTCATGCGGAAGAAATAGCTTTCCTCCTTCATGGGCTTGCAGGGGCGGCCGCAGTCCGGGCAGACCTTTTCGCCGTTTTTGTCCACCAGCTGGGTAGGCGTCCAGAAGGATTCGCAGGGCGTGCAGTACATGCCTTCATACTCCGCCTTGTATATGTCGCCCTGCTCGTAGAACTTGCGGAATATCTTCTGCACGATCTTCATGTGCCTATCTTCCGTAGTGCGGATAAAGTCGTCGTACTCGATGTCCATCAGCTTCCACAGCTCTTTGGTCTCGGCTACGATCTTGTCCACATACTCGATGGGGCTCACGCCCGCTTCGGCGGCCTTCTTTTCGATCTTCTGGCCGTGCTCGTCGGTGCCGGTAAGGAAGTACGTGTCATACCCCTGCATCTTCTTGAAGCGGGTCATGGTGTCGGCGGCAACGGTGGTGTAGGTGTGTCCTATGGTCATGTTGCCGGAAGGATAGTATATGGGAGTGGTTATATAGAATTTGGGCTTGCTCATCATTTCTGCTCCTTTGTTTTTCTTTTCCGGTCAAGTCTGCGGTCCAGGCACATTCGCGCCACCGAGTTGTATATGGTTATGACCGCCAGTATCACCAGCAGCCATTTGGTGATGTCGTTGTTTATGAATTCCATGGCGGTATTCACCCGGTCTATCCCGAAGAACACCAGGTACATAAGCGATATGATTATCGCCGCGTTCAGCGTCAGCGTGTTTATCAGTTTTGTCGACCTGCGTTTTCTCATGTCAGTCCTCCGCCAGGTCCTTAAGTATAAGCGCGTCGGATATCTTGCGCCCGCCGTCGCAGGGCTGGGAAATGACTTCTCCCCCGAACCACAGGCTGGAGGATTCCCCCCCGTCCAGGTTGTACGCCGCCTTGCAGCCCAGGCTTGCCATAAACTTCGAAAGGCCGCTCATGGTGAGCCCCCGGGAATGCGCGGTGCGCCCGTCTATGGTCACGAAGCAGTAATGCCCCGGCTCGAAATAGCCTATGGCGGTGCGGGGGTTCCGCCCTATCACCGCGTCGGTCTGGTTGAATTTTTTAAGGGGCTGCCCGCTGTTGTCCAGCAGCCTTGGTCCGAAGGAAAACGCCATGTACGCTCCCTTGTTCGCTATCGCCTTGCCGTCCCAGTCCTTGGAGGCGTAGGTCTCCATGGTGCCGTCCCAGTATATCGCGCAGGCGTCAAAGGAGGAGTGGCTGGAACGGTAGAGCTTGCCGTCCCTTACGACCACGCCGTATTTGCGCATGGTGCAGAAGTCCCCGTTCACCGCCGCCACCGCGCCGGTCCTTTCCGCCATGTTTGACAGCCACTCGTAGTTGCCCTGGCTGAACGTGTCCGCGGCGAAAACGCTTTGCAGGCAGGTGATGTCCCTTACGTAGAAGTCAGTGACGTACGCAGTGCTCTCCCAGGTGCCTGAACTGCTGTCCTCCGCCACCCTCTGCTGCGTGACGGTTATGTTCAGGTATTTGCTTTTGTAGGTATATGCGCCGTCCGCGTCCGAGGAGATGATTTCCCCTCTGGTAAACTTGTCCGCGTGGCGGCGGGCGAACACGCCCACTGTGTCGGGAGGCGGCACGGGCGTAGGCTCAGAAGCTGCTGCCTGCGTTGAAGCAGGCGCAGGAGTGGGCGTGAGCTGAGTGTCGGGAACATAAGCGGCGCTTGCCGTCTGTACGGGACGCTCTATCACTATATCCTCGTTTGCAAGCTGCGCGGGACGCACATGATGAAAGTACGCGAACACCAGAAGTGCCGCGCCCGCAAGCAGAACGTCCGCTATGATGACCTGCCAGACAGGCAGCCGTCCCGTCCCTTTCAGCCTCACAAAAGCCCCTCGACCGATTCAAAAAACTGCCTTATATTATACAACAATTCTTCGGATTATGTCAATCCCGCGCCTTTATTGTGTAAATTTCCGTCTGCGGGCTTGACACACATGCAGACTTATGCTATTATAATTAGCACTCTGTTGTGCGGTAGTAGCTCAGTTGGTAGAGCGCCACCTTGCCAAGGTGGAGGTCGCGAGTCCGAGTCTCGTCTACCGCTTCCCGCGGGTGTAACTCAATGGCAGAGCGCCAGCCTTCCAAGCTGGATACGTGGGTTCGATTCCCATCACCCGCTCTGCGCGGTAGTAGCTCAGTTGGTAGAGCGCCACCTTGCCAAGGTGGAGGTCGCGAGTCCGAGTCTCGTCTACCGCTGAAAAAACCTCGTCTTCCGACGAGGTTTTTCTTTTTGCCTTCCGCGCGGGTCCCCCCGCGCCTTTACGCCTTGGTCTCGAACCTTAACACGTTCCAGCTGGCTTTGGGCAGCTTCACGCAGCCGTCACAGGTCTCGGGCGCGAGCTCCGCGGGAGCCACGTTGAAGGGATCGTCCTCGGTGTTCACCGCCTTTAGGTCGCCGTGCGTGAGCGCCGTATGTCCCACGAACTTCGCCGTGTCGTACGCCCGCAGGTCCAGTTTGAGCAGGGCGTCTTCCTCCAGGTCGCGGTTCACGGTGAATACGGTCAGGCTGCCGTCCTCGCCGGTCACCGCCGCGGCGTCCACGGTGGGCACGTCGGTAAAGCTCTTGGTGGAAAAGGCGGGGCTGGAGATCAGGGGCATAAGACTGGTGCCGCGCCCGTACTTGGAGGCGTGCATCAGGGGATAGAATATGGTCTGCGCCCACGCGCCGCCGCCCGCCCGCGTCATTATGGGCGCGATCACGTTCACCAGCTGCGCCATGCAGGCGATCTTCACCGTGTCGGCGTTCTTGAGTATGGTTATAAGTATCAGGCCCACAAGCAGCGCGTCCTCAAAGTTGTACACGTCCTGCAAAAGCGGCAGCGCGCTGCCCCAGGGCTGCTCTTTGTACAGTTTCTGGTCGTCCTGGTTGGAGTGATACCACACGTTCCACTCGTCCAGGGACAGGTTCACGGTGCGATTGGAGTGCTTCTTGCCCTTTACCGCGCGGGATATGCCCGCCACGGTCTTGATAAAGCCGTCCAGGTCCAGCGTGGACGCCAGGAAATCCTTGGTATCGCCGGTGGGATTGCCGTAGTAGCGGTGCAGGCTCATGTAGTCCACGGTGTCATAGCACTCGTCCAACACTTTGTACTCCCAGTCACCGAAGGTGGGCATATGGCTGTGGGAGGAGCCGCACGCCACGGTCTCTATGGAAGGATCCACCCATTTCATCAGCTTTGACGCCTCGCAGGCCGTGCGGGCGTACTCCTGGGCGGTCTTCGCGCCCATCTGCCAGGGGCCGTCCATTTCGTTGCCCAGGCACCAGAGCTTGATGTTCAGGGGGTCTTTCGCTCCGTTTTGTATCCTCATGTCACTTAAACGCGTACCGGACGCATGGTTGCAGTACTCCACCACTTCCTTGGCTTCCTTGGGGCCCCGGGTGCCCAGGTTCACCGCGTACATGGGCAGGGTGCCCGCCTTTTCGCACCAGCGCACGAACTCGTGCAGGCCGAAAGCGTTGGTCTCGGTGGTCTTCCAGGCCAGGTCGAGCCTGGCGGGGCGCTTGTCACCCACCGAGTCTTCCCAGTTGAAGCCGCTCACGAAGTTGCCGCCGGGATATCTTACGCAGCTTACGCCCAGCTGCCTTATCAGGTCCAGCACGTCCTTCCTGAAGCCGTTCTCGTCCGCTGCGGGATGGCCGGGCTCGTATATGCCCGTATAGACCGCCCTGCCCAGATGCTCTATGAACGATCCGTATATCCTTTCGTCCACTTTCGAGATGGCGAAGTCCTTGTCCAGAATAAGGCTCGCGTGTTTCATAGCCGTTCCTCCCTTATTTCAGATAGTTTATTCTTCAAGCTCAAAGTATCCGTGAAGTATCTCGCTCTGGGAAAAATACAGGCCCGCGCCGTTGTCCGCGACGCTGCTTATCATGGTATATGTGACCGTGCCGCCAAACCCCTTGCCCGAAACGCTGAGTTTCGTCGTTTCCAGCGTCTCAGGGTCCAGCATCACCAGCACGGCTTTGTTAATATCGTAGCAGATGAACCCGTCTGGCGCGGACGCCACCAGCATCGTTTGTTCAAAGCCTGGCGTCTTCACTTCCCCGGTCTCAAGGTCGGCTATGACCGCCTGCGCCGCGTAATAAGCCTGCGGATAATATGCCGCCGCGTACCTGCCGTTTCCGGTGACCAGAAGCTGGGAAAGCTCATGCATGATGTCAAAAGCGCCCAGGTCAAACACACGGGTACCGCCGGACGAAACATGCGCCAGAAGCAGGTCCCTGGTCCTGTCTTCCCTGATTTCGGAGCCCGGCAGCAGCGCCAGCAGGCTGTCGTCACTAAGCAATTTAAGCGCTTTCAACGCTCCGAAATACTCCGTATCGGCCGGAACGTAGTCCGGATAATACGCTTCGCCCGTGTCCAGCTTCGTCACGCTGCGGTCTGAGGGGTCAAGCAGCCTATCCCCGTTTATCGCTGTGTATCGTTCTTCGATGAACCGCGCCTCGCCAGTATCAAGGTCTATCAGCAGCATGGCGCCCAGGTA
>JAFZLE010000087.1 GCA_017551645.1 Clostridia bacterium
GTTCGGGCCCGGGCTCGTCACCGGGCTCATCACCGGGCTGTTCAGGTTCGGGCTCGTCACCGGGCTCGTCACCTGGCTGCTCGGGTTCAGTTTCATATATATTTATGCTAAGTATCTGCAGCGGCATGGAAGGATCGTTGTTGTAGTATACTTTTTCAGCAAGAGGCAGTCTGTCGAAATTCGCCCTGAAACTTTCAAAAGCATCTTCGCTCAGGGGTTTCACAGCGGAAGACTTTACGAATGCTCTCAGCATTCCCTCTTCTGTCGCGAAGTTTATGAGAACTCTGTCGGAAGCGCTGCCCTTATTGACACGGCGGGATGCGTAAGCTATACCGCCCGAGATGCGGGCGTAAGCCTCGCTGTCGTCTTCAGTCTGATACAGTTCCACAGAGCTGAATACGACGTAGCCCTTATTGAAGAGCTCATTGTCCTTTACACTTTTGGTATAGTCGATCTGGGGCTGCTCATCCTGAGCGCCTTCATCCAAAGTATCACCGTTTTCGGTTTCTTCCTGCGCCTGCTCCTCTTCAGTTGTTTCGGTTTCGGTAAGTCCGCCGTTCGTATCGGGATCGTCAGCCGTTTCGGAAGTTTCGCACGTGTCGGAGATATCTTCAGGCTCGACTGTATCTGCCGCTTCAACGGCTTCTGTTGTGCCGGCGGGCTCGGTGCCTTCCGTCGGTTCCGCCGA
The DNA here is from genome assembly GCA_017551645.1 of Clostridia bacterium. Classification (GTDB taxonomy): domain Bacteria; phylum Bacillota; class Clostridia; order Christensenellales; family Aristaeellaceae; genus RUG14130. The sequence continues at coordinate 689 of JAFZLE010000087.1, forward strand.
ATCGCTGTCGGCTTGTTCACTTACCGTCTCAGGCTCCGTATCCTCTTCCTGTCTCACCGGCTGTTCGGGAACGTCAGCCGCCTCAGATTCAGGCTCGGACGCAGGCTCCCCGGAAGAAGGCGACGCAGGTTCGGGCTCTTCAGCCTGATCGGTAACAGGCGTCTGTGTCTGAGCCGTTTCCGTCACCGCAGGTATATTATTATCGGTATTTTCAATATCTCCCTCTGCAAACGCAAACGCATTGCCAAACAGAAGCGCTGCGGCCAGGATCAGAGATAGAAATCGCTTTTTCATGCTGGTTCCCCCAATAGCATATTTACACTTTTATATCCTAATTGTACCACAATGCAAGATCCAAAATCAAGCTTATAAAATGTTGTCATATAATTGTAATACTTTTGAAATCTTATATTCACTTTCTCTCGGCAGGAGTGGCTTGCTTTCGCCGTGCTCCATCTGTTTTTTCCGCGGTTTTATCCTCAGAGGCGTATCTCTGCCTGGTATTCTCGCCTTTTTTGGTCATCCCCATGCGGCATCATTATGGCATTCTTTTGGACAAACGCCCAAAAAGCCTTCACTTTCCCAAATAGATATTACTCCTCTGCCAGCCAAGCCGGGCATCCGTGTATTTCAAATTTTGCACATTGCCGGGCGCGGCATTCCGGTTGTGTATTCTTACGGAATGTGTTATAATATGTACCGATATTGAAGGAAGGTTGCCCATGTCTCAAAAAAGGTCTGCTTCATTGCTCTCCTCAACGCTGAGCGTTACACTTATAATCCTGTTCTCAAAAGCAGTCGGCTTTGTCAGGGAAATGATTATGGCCGCGTATTTTGGCGCGGACATCGTTACCGACAGCTACAACGCCGCATACAGCCTGTTCTATCTGCCCGTGCTGCTGTTTTCCAGCTGCATCACCTCCACACTCGTCCCCCAATACATAAGGTGCGAGAGAGATGCGGGAATAAAGCAGGCCAACCGCTTTGCCTCAAACTCCCTGACAGTGTTCTGCGTGGCGGCGCTGGCTGTGAGCCTGATCATGTTCTTCCTGTCTGATACGCTGGTAGCGCTGGTGTATCCGGGCTTTAATCCTCTCGCGCATAAAGACGCCGTTTCGCTCACGCGCATAATGCTGCCCGCGCTTGTGTTTTTTACCGCCGGACTAGTGTTATCCAGCCTTCTGAACGCGCGGGAAAAGTATGTCGCGGCGCAGCTGACGGGGCTTCCCCTGTCGGTAGCAGAGATAACCCTGGCCGTACTGCTTTCGAGGAAATACGGCATCGTCACCCAGGCGTGGGGCGTTATACTGGCCGGATTTTTGCAGATAATCATACTTATCCCCTTCCTGGGCGGGCTGAAGCTGCGGCCGTATTTCAACTTTAACGACAAGTACCTTAAAAAAGTGCTGATACTGGCGCTGCCTGCCGTGCTTGCCATGGCGGTAAACGAACTGAACCACATGGTGGACAGGATGCTGGCCAGCGGTCTGAGGCCCGGCGACATTTCCGCCATGAGCTACGCTTTCAAGCTGATAATGTTCATGATGGGCGTGCTGGTCGTGCCGCTCACCACAGTCTCGTTCTCAAAGCTTTCAAAAACCAGCGCCAAAAACGATCCCGAGAGCGTCATACCCATGGTGCGCAGCAGCATGTCCATGCTTTTGATGTGGGTGCTGCCCATAGTTATAATAGCCGGCGCACAGCATATGCATATAATCCGTTTCGCATACGGGCGCGGCCGCTTCGTGGAGGAAAACGTGCGCGTGACAGGGCTCGTGTTCCTGTGTTATGTGGCAGGGCTGCCGTTTTTCGGCCTGAGAGACCTTACAAACCGGGTATACCACGCATTTGAAGACACCAAGACCCCCATGTTCATCTCCACCGCTTCCGTGGTGTTGAACATAATACTGAATCTGATACTCAGAAAGCTTATGGGCGTGTACGGCCTGGCGCTGGCAACGGTGTTCGCCGCGCTGTTTGGAGTGGTATTGCTGTTCTCACTGCTCGGCAGGCACGTAACCGGAGTGTTTGACAGATCGTTTATAATGGAAATGGTGCGTACGCTGCTTTTGAACATTCCGCTTGCGCTGGCAGCCTTTGGGCTCGACGCGCTCATTCCCCCCGCATTCGGTACACTGCGCGTGTTTTTGCGGCTTGCGCTGGTAAGCGTATGCTGCCTTGCCGTTTATATACTGTGCATACTGCTGCTCGGAGGCAAACGTGAAAAAGCGGCGCTTAAACAGCTTAAAGGACTGATCAAGAGGTAATTTATGGACGACAGACTTGTAACAACCGGCTTCAGGCCCCAGGACGATGACCAGGAGTATTCCCTGCGTCCAAAGAGTCTTGTAGAGTATATCGGCCAGCGCAAGATCAAAGATAGCCTGAGCGTGTACATGAAGGCCGCTCTGGCGCGCAACGAGGCACTGGATCATATACTGCTTTACGGCCCTCCCGGCCTTGGCAAGACTACCCTGGCAGGGATCGTAGCCAGCGAGATGGGCACGAATATTCGCATAACCTCAGGCCCTGCTATAGAGCGTCCGGGTGACCTGGCCAGCATACTCACCAACCTTAACCGCAGCGATATACTGTTTATCGACGAGATACACCGTCTGTCCCACTCCGTGGAAGAAGTACTCTACCCCGCCATGGAGGATTACGCGCTTGATATAATGCTGGGCAAGGGACCTTCCGCCCGCAGCGTGCGCTTGGACCTGCCCAAGTTTACACTGATAGGCGCCACTACCCGTGCAGGCATGCTGTCCAGCCCTCTCAGGGACCGTTTCGGCATCGCATTCAGGCTTGAGATGTACACTCCCGAGGAGCTGGCAGAGATAATCACCCGCAGCGCCGGCATACTCAAGATCCGCTGCGACCGTGAAGGCGCGCTGGAGATCGCCCGCCGCTCCCGCGGCACTCCCCGTATCGCCAACCGTCTGATCAAGCGTGTGCGCGACTACGCCGAAGTCCAAGCGGATGGCGTGGTCAACCTGAAAGTCGCCCGTGAAGGCCTGAAGCTCCAGGAAGTGGACGATCTGGGTCTCGACCGTACGGACCGCAATATGCTTACCGTGATGATAACTAAGTTCAGCGGCGGCCCGGTGGGGCTTGAAACGCTCGCCGCCACCACGGGCGAAGATGCCGGCACCATAGAGGACGTGTACGAGCCTTACCTGATGCAGCTTGGGTTCATTATGCGCACCCCCCGCGGGCGCGTGTGCACCGCCCTCGCCTACCGCCATATGGGCTTCACTCCCCCTCAGACCGCCTCCGAAGACTCGCAAATGAAACTCGACTTATAATTCCATATGAAAACAAGCGATTTTTTATACGACCTTCCGGAAGAGCTTATCGCTCAGACGCCCATAGAACCCAGGGACCATTCCCGCCTGCTGGTTTATGACAGGCGCGACCGCTCTGTCAGTCACAGGCATTTTTACGCCCTGCCCGAATATCTTAAGCCCGGCGACTGCCTTGTCATAAACGATACCCGCGTCATTCCCGCACGCCTGTACGGCGTAAGAAGCGGGGGCGGCGCGTGCGAGATACTGCTGCTCAAACAGCTCGGCGTCAAAAAATGGGAAGCGCTGGTGCGTCCCGGGGCAAAGCTGAAACCAGGCAAGACCGTATCCATAGGCGA
>JAFZLE010000088.1 GCA_017551645.1 Clostridia bacterium
ACACGCTGCTGTGGTTTTCAAGGGCATAAAACCGAAAGAATACGGCGGAATCCCGTTTCAACGATTCGTGGCCTGTCCTCCGATGCCCGCTTTTTCCCGCTTGGGTCATCACGTTCGGTTTACAACTTAACAATTCGCGGTTATAATGAGAAAAGTTATATTCGGCGTTCGCTCCGGGGTCTATGTGATATGCGGGCATGTTATGTTCGACGCCCGGGGAGGCAGATAAACCACACATTGAAAGGGGAACGGCAATGATAGATATAGAACTGGTCCGCCAGACTGATCCTGAGATCGCCGATGTGCTTGAGCGTGAGCTTACGCGGCAGAGGCAACACATAGAGCTTATCGCGTCAGAGAATTTCGTAAGCGAAGCGGTGCTGGCCGCCATGGGGTCCCACCTGACGAATAAATACGCCGAAGGATATCCGGGAAAGCGGTATTACGGCGGCTGCGACTGCGTGGATGCCGCGGAACGCATCGCGATCGAGCGTGCCTGCGCGCTGTTCGGCGCGGAGCACGCCAACGTTCAGCCCCATGCGGGAGCCCAGGCCAACCTGGCCGTATACCAGGCGCTGCTGAACCCCGGGGATACCATACTGGGAATGAGCCTGGCCCACGGCGGCCACCTGACCCACGGCAGCCCCGTGAACCTGTCGGGCAGGCTGTACAACATCGTATCCTACGGCGTGGATAAAGAGACGGAGACGATCGATTACGACGAAGTGCGCCGTCTGGCAGTAGAAAACAAGCCCAAGCTCATAGTCGCGGGTGCCAGCGCGTACCCCCGTGTGATCGACTTTGCCCGTTTCCGCGAGATCGCCGACGAGTGCGGCGCCATGCTCATGGTGGACATGGCTCACATAGCGGGCCTTGTGGCGGCGGGCGAGCATCCCTCCCCCGTGCCCTACGCGGACGTGGTGACCACCACTACCCACAAGACGCTGCGGGGACCGCGCGGAGGCATGATCCTCTGCCGCGAGAAGTACGCCAAGGCCATAGACAAGGCTATTTTCCCCGGGACCCAGGGCGGTCCCCTCATGCATATCATCGCCGCGAAAGCCGTGTGCTTCAAGGAAGCGATGCGGCCCGAATTTGCCGAGTATCAGCACCAGATCATACTTAACGCCAAATCGCTGGCCGAAACGCTGCTGGCCCGCGGCATCAGGCTGGTCTCGGGCGGCACGGACAACCACCTCATGCTCATCAACCTGAGCGGCACCGGCGTGACCGGCAAGGCGCTGGAAGAAATGCTGGGACGCGTGCGCATCACCGCCAACAAGAATGCCGTTCCTTTCGATACCTTAAAGCCCACCGTCACCAGCGGCTTAAGAGTCGGCACCCCCGCCGTAACGACCCGCGGCATGAAGCAGGCTGAGATGACCGAGATCGGCAATATCATCGCCGACGTGGTGGACAAAGGCGAAGAGGCGCTGCCGGACGCCGACGCAAGGGTAGCTGCCCTGTGCGCCCGTTTCCCGCTGTACGAATAAGCTTTTGTAAAGCGTTGATGGCTTATCAGACTTAGCCGCCGCGAAATATTAGTTTCATAACGCCACAGACATGATACACGGCATTGACCATCCGGGCAATGCCGTTTTTACTGCAGTTATATAATACGCCTTGCCCTCCCGCATCGCGTCACGCTCAAATATGGTGTTGTCATACGCTGTCGGCTGCTGTATACTGTACGCGGCGGAGATCGCCGTATGCTCCGTCATACATCTGACAGTCCGCTATGGGCTGGCGCCCGGCGCTTACCGCCGCATTCACGACCATCGACCGCCGAGAAATTTGGAGGCAGCTTTATGAATATGACAGACCCACTTGCCCACCGGAAAGCCACAGCCCGTCTGCGCGTATTTAAGCCGGACGGAACGCCCGCGGCAAACCTGAATATCTCTGTAAAACAGACCGCTCACCGGTTCCTGTTCGGCTGCGGGGCTTTTGATACTGTCAGGCAGACGAATATCCATGACGAAAAGGAGCAGGCCTTCCTGGAGCAGAGGATGGAAAAGTGGCTCGCGCTGTTCAATTACGGTACGCTGCCCTTCTATTGGGGCAGGTACGAGCCCGTTGAAGGCCGGCCCGCCTTTGCCGAGACCATGAAGGCAGCCAAGTGGCTGCAGGAAAGAAGCGTACGCGTCAAAGGCCATCCCCTGTGCTGGCATACCGTGTGCGCGCCGTGGCTGCTCAAGTACTCTAACGACGTGATCCTGCGAAAGCAGCTGGAGCGCATCCATCGGGACGTTTCGGCGTACAAGGGCGTGATCGATATGTGGGACGTCATAAACGAAGCGGTGATAATGCCCGTGTTTGACCGGTATGACAACGCCGTTACCCGTATCTGCAAAGAAAAAGGGCGCGTCGCCCTTGTAAAAGAAGTGTTTACCGCCGCCAGGGAAAGCAACCCGGACGCCGTGCTTCTGATAAACGATTTCAACACCGGCGAAGCTTACGCGCAGCTTATAGAAGAACTGTTGGACGCGGGCGTGCCTGTGAGCGCCATAGGCATACAGAGCCATCAGCATCAGGGCTATTGGGGAGCGGAAAAGCTTAACAAGGTGCTGGAACGCTTTTCCCGCTTCGGCCTGCCCATTCACTTTACCGAGAACACGCTGGTATCCGGCGAGATCATGCCTGCCCACATCGTGGACCTCAACGACTGGCAGGTGGATTCCTGGCCCAGCACGCCGGAGGGAGAGGAACGCCAGGCCCGCGAGATCACGGAGATGTACTCCATACTCTTCGCTCATCCGCTGGTGGAAGCCATAACCACCTGGGATTTCAACGACGGCTGCTGGCTTAAGGCGCCCTCTGGATTCGTTCGGGAAGACAACAGCGAAAAACCGTCCTGGTACGCGCTTAAAAAGCTTATCCACGAAGACTGGGAGACCCGTGAGTCCCTGAAGACCGACGCGGACGGCTTCCTCTGTTTCACAGGTTTCAGGGGTGACTATGCCTTACAGACCGAAGCGGGAAGCGCCGCTTTCCGTCTGGATAACGATACGGAAGACCGGCTGTTACTGGCTTAGTCAGGAACAGCCGGTTTATCACATGACCGTCTCTTAGCGAAACCCGCGTGCATGCAGTTTCGCGGATGACCGCTTATTTCCCTGCCGACACGAACTCCGCCAACGCCAGCGCGATATCGAAATGCCCCGTGTCGTGCTGCGTGCCCTTGACCTGGCCCTCTTTTCTTCTTTGGGTCCATTCCGGGGCGTCGAGCAGGTCCCCGCTCGTAAAGAACATATACACGTCAAGGTGTCTAAAGTCGCACACCGCCTGCACGGCAGAGCCTTCCATCTCCACTGAAATGCATCCGTCCGCCTTACGTTTTTCAAAGTTGCCCACGGTCTCGCGGTAGAAGGCGTCCGTGGTCCAGGTCTTCCCCATGGCGTAGGGTATCTTGTTGGCCGCCATGCATGCTGCCACGACATCCGCGTTTTTGACCGTGATGTAATCGGAAGCCGGCGCGTAGTGATAGGATGTGCCCTCATCCCGGTAAGCCGCCGTGGGGATCATCACCTTGCCCCTGGCTATCTCTTTGTTGAGGCAGCCCGCGCCGCCGAAATGGATTATCCTGTCCGTTTTCAGGACAGTGCATATCTCCTCAACGGTCGCCGCGCACGCGGGCGCGCCTACCCATGTCCTGTAAAAACCGTATTTCCTGCCATTATACTCGAAACAATACACATTCGTCGAGCCATGGGCCATATACAGGGCTCCGACCTTCTCGCAGGCGAAGTTAGACACCACATATTCCTCGATCACATGCGAAAACGTGAATATGACGGCGTCCACTCTGACGGCATCCGGATTCGCCGTCAGATTGATCTTCGCGGGCGTCCTGTTATCAAACGAATCTGTTATCACTGCGTTTTACCTCTGTTTCAAACATATTCCGTTATCCCGAAAAACGCTGTCCTGAGGCAGCGTTTTTCGGTGTTCAGGGTTTGTGGCGTCCCCGCCGCTTCGCGGTCCGCGCACCAAACGCGTTAGTTCCGGGCGCTGCCCGCGTAAGCCATCTCCATCATCCGCGTGAGCGCCTTGGCTTCTTCCATACCGCAGCCCGGCAGTATCCTATTTTGCAGAAACTGCACGATAGGGAGCTCAGACGCCTCAAGCAGCGGAACGTCCGTTTCCTTCCCGTCGGTCCGGGCGCTGCACTTGACAACCTTTTGGCCGGTCATCTTCACGTATCCGTTTTCCCCGAATACTTCCATCACCTGGGGCGAATACCCCGACACGAATCCGGTCTCGTTCACGGCGACCGCGCCGTCCGGGAACGCCATTACGGTGACCGCGTTGTCTTCCACTTTGTCCGTGTTCAGGGCTGTATCGTGGGAAACGGTAAACGCGGACGAGGCGCTTACGGGCATGCCCAGTATCCAGTTGGTCAGATACATGCCGTGGGCGCCCAGGTCTATCATTGCGCCGCCGCCGCACTGTTTCGCATTATAGAAATGCTTGGGCAGCCAGTTATTCGTGCTTCCGGAATGGCAGTTGCGGTAGCGCATGAAATTGATCTTGCCCAATTCCCCGCTGTCTGCCACGGCTTTTACGGTCTTCTGGGCGGCGTTGTACTTTTGAGGCATGGAAATGACGAACCTGACGCCGCTATGTTCCACGGCTTTTTCTATCGCCAGGCAATCCTCCGTGCTTAACGCCAGCACCTTCTCGGTGAAAATGTGCTTGCCCGCCTCGGCGATGCTGACTATGTCGCTTCTGTGATCTTCCGTGGCGGAGCACACGATAACGCCCTGAACGTCGCTTTCAAGCAGTTCTTCCAGGCTTTTGAACCTGGGTATGTCAAACGCTTCGCGAAACTGCGCCGCGAGCGCGTCGTCCTGCTCGTAAAATCCCGCGACCTCGCCGTATTTCATGGCATGGCGGGTATAATCCCCCGCGTGCACGTGCCATACGCCGCATACCGCCGACTTCATTCGAAATACACCGGCTTTCCGCTCTTGGAAGACTCGTATATGGCTTCCAGTATCTCAGAGACCACCATCGCCTGCTCGGGCTTTACGACCTGCTCGGTATCGTTGACTATGGCGTCTATCCAGGCTCTCGCCTCAGCCTCGGCAGGAGAGACAGAAGCGCCGTCGTAGAAAGCGACTCCGCCGGCGGAGCAGTCCACCTTCGTTACTTCCTGGCGTCCCAGTTCCACTTTGTTGATACGAAGCTCATTGTTCTTCAGCGACAGTCCCGCCTTGCTGCCGCACAGCACGCAGCTGCCTTCCTGGATAGGTTCGTCCGTGTTGAGGGCCCAGCTGGTCTCAAGCAGGATAGTGGCGCCGTTCTTCATGCGGATGAAAGCGCAGGCCGCCTCTTCCAGCGGGGTGGTGCTCACGCCGTTGTCTCCCCAGATGTTGCCGGCTTCGGGATGCTCCAGCTTTTTATGGGTCTTGCCCACTACCATATCCGGCTCGTAGTTGTTCATGAGGTACAGCGTAAGATCCAAGGAATGGGTAGCTATGTCAATTATGGGGCCGCCGCCCTGCGCATCTTCGTCAAGGAAAACGCCCCAGTTTGGAGTGCCGCGGCGGCGTATGGCAAGGCAGTTGGCGTAGTAGATCTCTCCCAAAGCGCCGGATTCGATATACTCCTTCGCGAACCTGGCCTGGGGCTTCATGCGGTGCTGATAACCTATCGCCAGCTTTTTGCCGCTCTCGCGCGCGGCCGCGCACATCTGGCGGGCGCCTTCCGCGGTCTTTGCCATGGGCTTTTCGCACATCACATGCTTGCCCGCTTTAAGCGCGGCTACGGTGATCTCGGCGTGCTCCCGGTTCGGGGTCAGCACGTGGACCACTTCGATGTCCCTGATCGCCAGCAGTTCCCTGTAATCGGTGCAAACGAACGCGTCCGGCGTGCCGTACTTGGCCTTGGCCATCTGGGCGCGCTCGGGGATCAGGTCGCAGAACGCTACCATACGCACGTTCTCGATCTTGCTCAGGGAAGGCATGTGCTTGTTCTGGGCGATGCCTCCGCAGCCGATGATTCCGACATTCACTATCCTTGCCATTTTTTGCTCTCCTTTATCTGGATTATCGTACTCTGTTCGCGCCCGAAACGCTCAGTTTTCGGGGCTTTTCATAACTATTTTGGCCGCGCTGTGGGCGGGCAGTACGCAGCTTAGTCCGCCGTTTCCGGCGCAGACCGCGAGCTTCGATTCACTGAACCTGGAAAAGGGCGTCACTTCTTCAGAGGAGTACAGATCCGCCTCTGTCACCGGACCGCAGCCTTCGAACCTGAATTCACGTTCCCGGTCAAAGTTTGTGTTAATCACCGTTAGCGTGATGACGCCGTTTTTTACGGTCGCCAGCGCGGAGCCGTCGTCATTCGTCAGCGCGCACAGGCGGCCGCCGCGGTGGGCTTTCATCATGGCGAACATCTGCCCGTTCGCGCTAAGGCATGCTGTGGATGGCGTGACAAGTATCGCGCCTTCCCCAACCGGCTGGAAATAACAGCACACGGGTATATCCAGTTCAGGGGACGCTTTCAGCAGTTTATGCAGCATCAGGGCAACATATATGCCCTCCCCCGCGCAGGAAGGCCGGTGCCAGGCGTACCAAAAATTCCATTCGTCAAAGGAGATGTGCAGGCGCTTGCCCGTTCTGTCGAGGCTTTGGCGCATGTTCCGTACGGAAACGAGCGCAGCGTCCGCGGCGGAAACGATGCTGCGGTACGTGTCTGCCGTCTTTTCCGGTGTCGAATAGTCCATCCTCACGTTGGAATAG
>JAFZLE010000089.1 GCA_017551645.1 Clostridia bacterium
CGCCGGACACGTCCACGCGGTCGATGTAGAACGCGTAATCCCTGACTGCGGCGATATCGGAATCCGCCCAGCGGCCTATGGCGTCCTCGATGTGGAAATAGTACTCGCCCGGCTCGTACACCGTCACATTGTTTTCAGTCGCGAATTCCTCGCCGTTTTTGTACAGGGTATACGTATAACCATAATCAAAAGCTGTTTCGGACATTTTCACGCTCAGCACATGGCCGCTGCCGTCAGCAGGCAGCATGCCGCTTTGAGGCTGCTCGTCGATCTCCAGCTGGATCTTAACGGACGCGGCGGCGGTGTTGTCCACGGAATCGGTGACGGTAACGGTGTAAGTGCCGAAATCCGATATCACCAGGCCTTCGTCGAATACAAGGTATCTGGATTCGTACACGTCGGTCATATCAGTCGGCCGTACGTCGGTTTCTCCCCGATACATGCCGTCCACGCTCCACTCCGCCTTATATGGGGGCACGCCGCCCTGGATCAAAACCTCTGCCGCCACACGGGTCCATCCCTCGGCAGTCCTGATATCCGCTTCCAGGGACAGCGGCGGCGCGTCGTACACCGCGGCGGTCCGGGAAACGCGGGTGTCCTCGCCGTCGCTCACCAGGCAGTAATATTCCCCGGCCCCGTAAACGGTCAGTTCGGCCTCGCCCGTGTCGTTTTCGGCGGGCGCGCCGTCGGCGCTAAACCAGGCGTAGGCGTATTCCCCGCTGCCGCCCGCGGGCTCACAGGTGAGCGTCACGGGGCTCTGCTCCCAAAGACTGGCGTTCCGGGGCTGCCCTTTGATATAAAGGCTCGCTTCCACCCGCGCGCTTAAGGACGTGAGTTCCCGCTGCTCATAGTCACGGATGACGCAGTAGTACTCGTAGTCGAAGCCCCTGGTGTTCACGCCCGCCTCGTATTCGGGGCTGTCGCCGCCGACCGTCCTGTCCTCGAGCTGCTTTTTCACAAAGTCCGACAGGGTGTCATACCAGGACGCCTCCGTGGTTGGCGACCAGCGGTGCCATTCGTAGGTATAGGGCTCGGTGCCGCCTTCGACCTCCACCGTCAGGGTCAGCTTTTCGCCGGGCTGGACCTTTCCGCTTTCCGGCTCCCGCGTGATGCGGAAACCGGAGCCGTCGTCAGCCGTGTCTTTCGGGTTGTTTCGCAGCAGGTCCAGCTGGTCCTTGGCGCTCTCGCCGTTCTCGTGGGGCGTATAGCCGGGATCGTTGGGGTCGTAGGCGAAAGAGGTCTCCTCCTTCTCCCCGCAGCGCTCGCACACGCGCTGCCTGATCCCGTCTTCCTCAGGCGTCGCGCGCTTAATTATCCGCCATTCGCCCCACTCGTGTCCCAGCGGCCTGTCGTTGCCGTTGCCGGAATGCGCGCCGCAGCGGTCACACACCCAGTAAAACACGCCGTAGTGCGTGCAATCCGCGTAGCTTACATATACCTTCTGGGAGTATCTGTGACCCAGGGCGGGTATGGCAACTATGTTCCTTTCCCCGCAGGTGCAGCTGTATACCGCCCGGCCCGGCTGCGTGCAGGTGGGCTCCAAGCGGCTTATCTGCCTCCAGGAGTGGGTATGCGCCGGTTCGACGTCCGCCAGGACCCCGGGCAGGACAGCCAGCGCCATAAGCAGCGCCAGCGCGAAAGCGAGTGTTTTTTTCATGTTTGCCTCCTTGATGCGGCGGGGGAGTTCCGGGCCGGCGGGCGATTATTTTTCCGTATCGCCCAGTCCCGCCACCAGGAACGCCCTGTAGGAGAGTTCTGCCTTAAGCTTCTCGCTGTCCGGCAAAGTGGACATAAGCGCGGCCAGCTTCCCTTTTATATACGGATGGGCGCAGGCGGCTGGCACCAGCGCGGTCTCAAAGGCGTTTATTTCCACTTCTCCGCCGTCCCAGCCCATCACGCAGGGCTCAAGGGGCGTGACGAAGCACATGTATCTGTTGTTTATGGGCATTTTGCCGCACACGTTGAGCCGCGCCAGGCAGAAGTTTTCGTCGGATATAAAATATGTGACGCTGCCGCCTTCCCGCAAGACCGTGGCGCCTTCCAACTTGCCGAGGGCGATGTCCGTGCGGCTCACGTCCAGCGCCTTTTGGGTGTGCAGCTCGCGGGGCCTGCCGTCCCTGCCCACGCGCCCCCAGTCCCAGAAACGGTAGGTGGCGTCGGAGGACTGCTGTATCTCGTACACCATCACCCCGCCTCCCAGCGCGTGCACGCAGCCGTGGGGGATGTAGTACACGTCGCCCGCTTTGGGATACACCCAGTTAAGGCAGTCCTCTATTTTGCCTTCCGCCACGACCTCGTCAAGCGGTTTGTCCAGGGGCTTTAAGCCGTATGCGATGCGGCTGCCGGGGTCGGCGGAAATTATCATCCACGCCTCGGTCTTGCCCAGCTTGCCGTCGGTCTTAAGGGCGTATTCGTCCCCGGGATGCACCTGCACGGAGAGTATATCCTTCGCGTCAAGCAGCTTAAGCAGCAGGGGGAAGGGCTTTTTGTCGGTTCCGGTCACGCCCTCATAGTCGTCTTCCAGCACCCTGGAGAGGGGCTGCCCCTCGTAGGCGCCGTTCAGTATCACGCTTTCCAGGCCCTTAAGGTCGCTGACTTCCAGGCTCTCGCCCACCCGGTCGCCGGGCGCGTCCTTGCCCAGCCAGTCTTTGAGACGCTCGCCGCCCCAGGGCGTCATTTCTCCCCAGCGGTACGCGGGACGCATTTTGAATATTTCCATAAAAAACCTCCGAATAAAGAGATTTGGGTATGCATGTACTCCGGTATCATTTTAATCCGCAGCGCCGGCATGTACGGCGCGAGGACGCGATTTTTGCGCAGGGAGCGCAGACGACCGAAGCAAATAATCGCTTCCTTGCAGTTTTTTCGCCCGGAAATTTCCGTAGAAATTTCAGAAAAAACTGAAAACCTGTATAATATAATCAAAAAACGGGCGTTTTGGCAAATACCGCCCGTCAAACAATATAAACCTGGCCGCTCAAAATGAAATAAGTATCATTTTGAGCGAAGGGCGGCGAGTGTCTACATTTTTTCGGGGGCGTCAAGCCCTATAAGGGACAGCGCGGTCTTTATGGTCTGTCTCGCGGCGCGGGTGAGCATGAGGCGTGCCGCCGTGGCGGAAGCATCGTCGTCCAGTATCCTGTGCTCGTAGTAGAAGCGGTTGACCGCCTTGGCCAGTTCGCAGGAGAAGCGGGTCACGTAGGAGGGCTCGTTTTTCTGGGCGGCCAGTTTGACCGTCTGGGGGAACTCGTCTATCAGGCGCAGCACCGCCTGGCTCTCCGGGTCGTCAAGCGCCTTAAAGTCCGGCGCGGCGGCAGCTTCCCCCGCCTTCCTCAGCACGCTGCACAGCCGGGCGTGGGTGTACATCACGTAGGGGCCGGTCTCACCGTCAAAGTTGAGCGCCTTGTCCCAGGTGAAGTCTATGTCCTTTATCCTGCCGTTGAACAGGGCAAAGAAGATGACCGCGCCTATGCCTATCTGCCGGGCGACAGCGCTTCTGTTTTCCAGCTCGGGGCTCTTTTCCGCGATTATGCCTTCCGCTTTCTCGATCGCCTGGGTCAGCAGGTCCTCCAGGTACACTATGCGGCCTTCCCGCGTGGAAAGCGACTGGCCGCCGAAGGAGACCATGCCGAAATTCACGTGCTCGCAGCCCTTCGCCCAGTCCCAGCCCAGCAGCTCGCACACCTTGAACAGCTGTTTGAAGTGCAGGTCCTGCTGGTAGGCCACCACGTACAGGTTCTTGTCGAAATTATATGTCTCGTGGCGGTACTTTATGGCCGCCAGGTCCCGGGTCATGTACAGCGTGGCGCCGTCGCTCCTTAAGATTATGGCGGGGGGCATGTTCCACTCGTCCAGCTTGACTATCCGCGCGCCCGCGTCCTCGACCAAAAGCCCCTTTTCGGTAAGCTCGTCTATCACGGGCTGCATCTTGTCGATGTAAAAGCTTTCCCCGGCGTAGGAATCGAACTTCACCCCCAGCATGTCGTACACCTTTTCGGCGTCCTTAAGGGTGACTTCCTTGAACCATCTGAATATCTTAAGGGCTTCTTCGTCCCCGTCCTCTATCTTTTTGAACCATGCGCGGCCCTCGTCTTCCAGCGCTGGGTCGTTCTTTGCCTCGGTGTTGAAGCGCACATAGAGCTTCACCATCTCGTCCACGCCGCCCCGGCGGACGGTCTCTTCGTCGCCCCAGCGCTTGTAGGCGGCGATCATCTTGCCGAACTGGGTGCCCCAGTCCCCCAGATGGTTCACGCCCACGCACTTGTAGCCCAGGAAGCCGTATATCCTGTACAGGGCGCTGCCTATCATGGTGGTGGACAGGTGGCCTATGTGGAAGCGCTTGGCGATGTTTATTGAGGAATAGTCGATCACCACGGTCTTGCCGCCGCCCACGGTATCGCTGCCGTAGTTTTCGCCCTGCTCAAGCGCCGTTTTAAGCACGTTCTCGGCGTAGGCGGCCCGGTTCACGTAGAAGTTCAGGTACCCGCTCACGCTCTCCACGCGGGAGAACAGGGGGCTGTCTATGGCCGCCTTCAGGCTGTCGGCGATCATGTTGGGCGCCTTGCGCAGCACCCTGGACAGTTTAAAGCAGGGCAGCGCGAAGTCGCCCATGTCCGGAGTGGGCGGGGTCTCAATATATTCCAGCATTGCCTCGGGGGAGACTTCCGCCCCAAATGCGGAAGCAGCGGCCCGGGAAGCCAGATACGCGGCCTGATATTTGAAATCCATACAATATACCTCTCGGGATGTTTTTAACCTTCCCCCGGAGGGGAAGGCCTTTATTCCGGCAGTTTTATCATAACCCCATCGCCCTGAGCCATTCCCGGGCGATGAGCTCGTGGCCCGCGCCCGTGGGATGCACGCCGTCCACCAGCCACCAGCCGGAGGGAGCGCTCTCGCAGGCCTTGTCAAACACGCGCTGCAGGGGCACGAACAGGGCGGAGTGTTTCCGGGCGATGAGCTGCGCTTTCTCGGCCCGTAGCGCGCACTCGGTCTTAAAGTACTCCCAGCGGTCGGGCCTCTCTTCGCAGGCGCAGGTGGCGGTGCCTTCCAGCACGAAGGGCTCCATGACCACTATTTTGGTGCCCGGCAGCGCGGCCTCGACCTCGTCCAGCAGCAGGTCGTACACCTTGTAAAACTTTTCCGCGTCCACGCCGTTCTGGCTGCCTATTTCGTGCCACACGTCGTTAATGCCGATCAGCACGGAAAGGATGTCCGGCGCCAGGTTGAGTATGTCGCATTTTATGCGGGCATAGAGGTCAGGCACCCTGTTGCCGCTGACGCCGCGGTTTATCACCTGGTACTTGCCGGGATGATCCACGCCCAGCTTGCCGTTTATAAAGGCAGGGTAGCCCATGCCGGGATACCAGTCCCTCTGCCGGTCGCGCATCACGTCGGTTATGGAGTCGCCCTGAAACACGATCCTGGTCATGCGCGCGCCTCCTTACAGCCTGGTGAAGGGGAAGCTCTCCCCAAAGTCCTCTACGGTGACTTTCTTCATTTTCTGCTCTTTCAGGGGGCGGTCGCTGCGGTCGGTATCGCAGCACGCGATCCTGTCCACCGCCTCCATGCCCTCGGTCACGCGCCCGAAAGCCGCGTAGCCGCCGTCCAGGTGCGGGGCGTCATCGTGCATTATGAAGAACTGGCTGCCCGCGGAATTGGGCATCATGCTGCGGGCCATGGAAATGACCCCGCGGGTGTGCTTTAAGGGGTTGATGAAGCCGTTCTGCTTGAACTCGCCCTTGATGCGGTAGCCAGGGCC
>JAFZLE010000090.1 GCA_017551645.1 Clostridia bacterium
AGGGTCTTGGTGAGTATCCTTAAGTCGTAATCGAAGCCCACGTTCCGGGCGTAGACCCCGTCCAGTTTTGCCTTTTCCTTGGGCTCCAGCTCGTCCCTGCCCCTTATCTGGGCCAGCCCCGTGATGCCGGGGCGCACCGCGTAAGCGCCCGTCTTCCTGCGCTCCTCGTCCAGCTCGAACTCGTTCCACAGGCAGGGGCGGAAGCCCACGAAGCTCATGTCGCCTATGATTATGTTGTACAGCTGGGGCAGCTCATCCAGGGACAGGGTGCGCAGGTACACGCCCGCCCGGGTGATGTACCTGCCGCTCTGGTGGAGCTGGTTGGTGGCCATCTCGCTGGGGGCGTCGGTGCGCATGGTGCGGAATTTGTATATCTGGAAGGGCACTTCGTTCATGCCCAGCCGCTTCTGCGTAAACAGCACGGGGCCCTTGGAGTCCAGCTTTATTATCAGCGCGATCAGCGCCAAAAACGGGAAAAGCGCGACAAGCATTATACATGCAACTGTCACGTCCAATATCCGTTTTACGTAGCGCCTGTACAAACCCGCATGCCTCCGCGCACATATTATCTATCATATTATAACACCGAAGGGGGTTTGTTGGCAATAGAAGATTGGGTGAAGAGGGGCGGCGGACAAACGTGCATAAAAACGGGAGGCTGATCCGCGCGTCAGTCTCCCTCTGTTTAACGGTCAGTATTCTGTTTGAGGTTCCCGGCAAACGTGAAATCGCAGGTCTGGCTTACAGTTTCAGATGTGTTTTCAGCCGTTGTTGTCACTCACGTTTTTATAAAAAATGATCTCCAGCGGTTCATCGGGCAATACCAGCGCTCCCCTGTCGGTATAACCGAGCCTTCGGTAAAAGAACTGGGCCTCTTCGTCCGACTGAGTTGAGGTCATAACGAATCTATAGCCCTGCGCTTTCATTTCACGCTCCCAGAACCCGACCAGTTCTCTGCCGTATCCTCTGCCTCTTTGTTCTTCCAGGATGAACAGCAGATTCATAAACGGGATGTTGTCCCAGAACAGATTGAATCTCAGCCAGCCCTCGAATCTGCCGTCGATGAACAGAAGGATGATCCTTTTTAACGCTATCGCGTTTTTCAGCTCTTCCTTCGAGAGATGCTCATCGTACTCAGAGATCATTTCAATGTCGCTGGGTCCTGCGTATCGGATCTCCATATCCTGTATCCCCTGTTCGATTACGTATACGAAATAATCACGGTCAAATTCATAGCCGGGTTTTTCGGCGAGCCTTACCGACAGCCGGTTTGCCGCGTCCCGACCGGATATACGCTCTACAGTGCCGCCAGTTCCTCGTCTATCTTTCTGAGCGTCTCGTCCCGGTCCGCGCTGTTCAGGCGCATGGTGACCGCTTCCTTCAGGGAAACCACCTTCAGGTAGCTGGGCACCAGGGGCAGTTTGGGATAGTATTTGAGCAGTATCTCCTTCACTTTCGGGTTTTCCAGCAGTTCCGCCACCATGTCGCGGCTGGAGAACAGCCCCTTTACGGGCACGGTGGGCGTGAAGGTGAGGGAGAAGTCCCCCGCCATCAGCTCGAAGGTCTCCTGCTCGCAGGGCAGGGCGAGCAGGGCGGTGGCGCCGAAGGGCACGCGGCAGAAGTAGCTCACCGTGCCGTCGGGATTGACCGACCACTTCACCTTCCACTCGCCCGCGGCGCTGTCCAGCGCCATGTCCACGTTTTTGAGGGAGGAGGAGAAGTGGGGGGTGAGCTCCGCCCGCTTAAAGCCGGGGGCGAGGGGCTTGATGCCCGCCACGTCCGCGTATATCCAGCCCACCACCGCGCCGTAGGCGTAGTGGTTCAGGCTGTTCATGCCCGTGTCGGAAACGCTGCCGTCGGGCAGCACGCTGTTCCATCTTTCCCACACGGTGGTGGCGCCCAGTTTGACCTCGTACAGCCAGCCGGGGTATTCCTCGTTCAGCAGCAGGCGGAACGCCCTGTCCGCCCGGCCCATGCGGGTGAGCTCTTTGCACAGCAGGGGCGTGCCTACGAAGCCCGTTTCCAGCAGGCCCCGGCTGTAGCTCAGTTTCTGTTCAAACAGTTCACGGGTGTGTTCGGGCTTAAGGGACAGGTCCTGGTTGAGCGCCATCAGGTACGCGGTCTGGGTGTTCACGCCCACGCGCCCGTTTTTGGTGATGTACTCGTCCTGTATCTGGTCGAACAGCCAGGCGGCCATGTCCTCGTATTTTTTCGCGTCTTCCTCAAGGCCCAGTACCCTTGCGGCTTTGGCGGTGAGACAGGCGCTCAGGCGGAAGTGCACCAGCGCTATAAGGGGCTTGTCCGTGCCGCCCAGGGAGCCGTCGCCGATCTTGGGGCCGTCCAGCGCCAGCCAGTCGCCGAAGTGGAAGTGGCTGCGCCAGCCCTGCCCGTCGCTTTCCAGGCGGTACATGTACTCCACCCAGTCCCGCATGGCGGGATAGCTGTCTTTGAGCACGGTTTTGTCGCCGGTGTGCAGGTAGGTGTTCCAGGGGATCACGCAGGCGGCGTCCGCCCAGGCGGCGGAGCAGCCCAGGTTGCCGAAAGCGGGCACCACGTTGGGCACCTCGCCGCCGCGGGACAGCTGCTCGGTGCGCAGGTCGTACATGAACTTGTCGTAGAAGGCGCGGCAGTCCCTCTGGTAGAGGGCAGTGTCGGAAAACACCTGGGCGTCGCCCGTCCAGCCCATGCGCTCGTCCCGCTGGGGGCAGTCGGTGGGCACGTCCAGGAAATTGCCTATCTGGCCCCACTCGGCGTTCATTATCAGCCGGTTGACAAGCGCGTGCCCCGTGGTGAGGAAGCCCGTTTTCGTCATTTCGGAGTGCATCACCAGGCCCGTAAAGTCCTCAGCTTTAAGGTTGCTTACGCCCTCTATCTTCGCGTAGCGGTAGCCGTAGAAGGTGAAGCGGGGCCTGAGCACGTGGGGCTCGCCGTCGGATATGTACACGTATTCCGCCTTGGCGGTGCGCAGGTTGTCCCGGTAGAAATTGCCCTGCTGGAGTATCTCGCCCACCTGCACGTGTATCTTCGTGCCTTTGGGCTCGTGCACCTTCAGGCGGAAGGAGCCGGTCATGTTCTGCTTGAGGTCCATCACCGTCTCTCCGGCGGGGGTCACGATGAGTTCGGCGGGCATCTCCCTGAATATCTTTACGGGCGGAGACAGGCGGGGCGTGAGCTCGCCTTTGGGCGCGTCCTTGACCGTCGCCTTCACGGGCGGCAGGGCGGGCAGTGTGCCGTCAGCGTACTCGCCGTCGTAGATGTTGGAGTTGTAAATGTTCGTGCGGGTGACCGTCCAGGTATCGTCCGTGCCCACGGTGTCTTCCGTGCCGTCCGCGTAGGTGAGCCTTAATTCCGCCAGCAGCCGCCAGGAAGAGCCGTAAAAGCCGCCGCCGGTGCGGTCGTCAAAGGAGAAGCGGCCCTTGTACCAGCCGTTGCCCAGGGCCACGCTCAGGGTGCTTTCGGAGGAAAGCATATCCGTGACGTCATAGGTAAAGTACTGCACCCAGGCGTTGTAGTTGTTGCAGTAGGGGGTCAGGTACTCGTCGCCCACCTTTTTGCCGTCTATCTCCGCCTCGAACAGGCCCAGGCCCGTGATGTACAGCCGCGCCCGCCTGAGGGGCTTGTTTAAGGAAACGGTCTTTGAAAACACGGGATGCCGCTTTTCCCCGTCGTCGCAGCCTATCCATTTGGCCTGCCAGGGCTCGTCCAGCTTGGAAGTCTCGAAGTACGCCTCTTCGCTTTCGGCTTCCTCGCCCGCGTCGGTCCTTACGCTGACCGTCCAGCTGTAGCGGGTGCGGGGGGAGAGCACAAGGGGCAGCTCCGCCGCCAGGGGATCCAGCTGCGCCCAGCCCGTGTCGTAAAACGCCTCGCCTTCTTTTTTTATTATGATGCGGGCGGCCTCCTGGGTCTTGCCCCGGGCGCCCTCCGCCTTCCAGGAAAACACCGTGTGCCTGAACAGGAACCCCACGGGGTCAACGATGCGGTTAAGCCTCAGATCGTATACGCGCATAAGCCCTCCTGCAAATGTATGTTTGAGGCTATTATACCAGACCCGCGCGAAAAAGAAAAGGCGGTTTTGCGCGCGGGCGCGTCCCCTTGTAAAACCATGTTAAGTCCTATATAATAGACCCAGCACATTCGGGAGGTCGGCTTATGCGATACGACACGCCTTACGGCAGATATATCGACGGGGGGAAAGCGTTCGAGATAAACACGCCCCTGACGCCCCGCAACAGGTACAACTACTTTTTCACGGACAACTATGTGAGCTTCACCTCCCAGGCGGGGGTGGGGGAAGGCTTTCTGCAGGACGACCTGGGCAGGCGCATATTCGCGGTGAAAAACCGGGGCATGTACTTAGTTGAAGGCGATAATGGCTGGAACCTGTGGGGGCTGCCGGAGGGGGAGGAATATTCCTCATACCGCTGCGTGCACCGCCCGGGCTCAACGCTGATTGAGCTGGAAAAAAGCGGCATACTCAGCCGCTGGACGCTGTTCGTGCCGCGGGAAGAGAACAGGTTCTCCTGCCAGGAAGCAGGCGAAGTCGAGCTGGTCAACCTTTCGGGGGAAACGCGCGCGCTCAAACTCATCTCCTACACGGACAACGACCTGGACGGCGTGTACAAACGCCAGGGCTACAACACCGCCAGATGCTTTAAACAGGACGGTTTTAACGGCCTCACGTTTGATTTCCACGACACGTTTTACGGCGAAGACAGGGACTTCGTGTTCTATACCGCCTGCTCCGCCCCGGTCACGGCCTGGGAGAGCGCCAAAAACGCGTACATAGGCGTTTACGGCAGCGTGAACGCGCCCCGCGCGCTCAGGCACGGCGGCTGCGCCTGCCAGGGCTGCGTGGCGGAAAAACTGGGCTTCGCCGTACAGACGGAGATCACCCTCGCGCCCGGGGAAAGCGCGAAAATGGAGTTCGTGTGCGGCATCGCGCCTACGCAGGAAGCGGCGAAAACGGCGGCAGAGCGCTTTGATACGCCCGAAAAGTTCGCCCGGGAGCTTGACCGGGTGTACGCCGTTATAGAGGAACACCGCAACGGCATAAAGCTGGAAACGCCGGACGATACCTTCAACAGCCTGTACAACTACTGGCTCACCTACCAGACCGATATGGGCAGCCGCTGGGCGAGGGTAAGGCACAACGGCTACCGGGACATGGCTTCGGACACGGAATGCCTGGCGGCGTTCAATCCCGCCCTGGCGTGGGAGAGGATAAAGCGCATCCTGTCCTACCAGTATTCCAACGGCTACTGCCCCCGCACCTTCATAGACGGGGAGATCCGCCCCAACAAGTTCTCGGACTGCACCGTGTGGCCCGTGTTTACGGTCTCAGCCGCCATAAGGGGACTGGGCGACATAAATCTGCTGGACGAGGAAGTGCCCTTCAACGACGGCCCGAAAGCGAGCGTGTGGGAGCACCTTAAGCGGGCGGGGGAATTCCTTTACAACTTCAAGGGCCACCACGGGCTCATACAGATCTGGGGCGGGGACTGGAACGACTGCATGAACAACGTGGGCCTTGAGCACAAGGGCGTGAGCGTGTGGCTGTCCATCGCCCTGGTGCGCCATCTGCGCTTTTTGAGGGAGCTGGCGCTGCTGAAGGGCGAAAACGAGTACGCCGAAACGCTGAAAGCGCGGGACGAAGAACTCTGCGCCCTGATAAACCAATACGGCTGGGACGAAAAGGGCGGCAGGTACATATCCGCCATAAGCGATGACCTTCGCCTTGTGGGCGCGGAGGACTGCGAGGAAGGAAAAGCGTTCCTTAACCCCCAGACCTGGGCGGTGCTGGCGGGCG
>JAFZLE010000091.1 GCA_017551645.1 Clostridia bacterium
AAACGCGCTGGGACATGTATTGGAAGCGCAGCGTTCAGGGTATGCCTCTTATGTGCATAGTCGCCGAGAGACCGGGCGCCATAGATCCCGAGATACAGGCGGGCTTAAAAAGCAAGGACATGTTCGACAAGTATAGGGACGCCAAACGCATAGCCGCGCGTTACAGCTATTGGGCGAAGACGCATGCGTTCCTTGCCGACAGTTTCCCAAACGTGAGCATTGATTTCGGTCCGGGTTCCATGGCGGCGTACCTTGGCAGCGACATAGAGTTCAGACCCGGAACGGTATGGTTCAAATCATGCGTTGAAGAATGGGACGGTTATCCCGAACTGAGATTTGACCCCGAAAACAAATGGTACAAAGAGCATATACAGCTGTTTAAGGATGTGAAGTCCCTGGCGGGCGACGATTATTACATAGGCATCCCGGATATAATGGAAAACATCGACGTGCTGGCGTCACTTAGGGGCGCGCAGGATACGATCTTCGACATGGTCGACGAGCCCGAAGAAGTGGAAGAACGCATTTCCCAGGTCCAAAAGCTGTATTACGCATATTATGACAGTTTTTATGATATATGCGCAAAAGAAGAAAACGGGATAAAGTCTTCCTGCTACACAGTCTTCCAGATCTGGGGCAGAGGCAAAACGCTCAAACTGCAGTGCGATTTTTCCGCAATGATGAGCCCGAAACAATTCAGGCGCTTCATCCAGCCCGCGCTTATAGAACAATCGGAGAAAGCCGATAACGTACTGTATCATCTGGACGGCCCGGACGCGATAAAGCATCTGCCGGCGCTGATGGAAGTCGACGGCATCGACGCGCTGCAGTGGACCAGCGGCTCGTATAATCCTGACGGCACCAACGAGATGTGGTTCGATATATACGATCAGGTCACCCGGGCAGGCAAGGGGCTGTGGGTGCAGGCATATGACGGAAAGCTCGACGACTGGATCGGACGCATTGACAAAATGATAAAACGTTACGGCTCAAACGCGCTGTTTATCCATTTCCCGACAATGGACATGGTGAGTGCCGAGAAACTGCTGGATCACGCGTATAAGAACTGGCAGAATGTGGAGGGTACGTTCAGGTGAGGATCCTGCTTGCGGAAGACAACATAAGGCTGAGATTCGGCGCGGAAAAGCTTGCCGGTGCACTCGGATGCGCCGGCATATCAGGCGATACGGCAGTAAGTGACACGCCGCCTTCCGCCAATGAGATATTGGTATGCGTCAGGGAAAACAGCCGTGCGTTAAGCGAGCTTGAAAAATCGGAAAGCGTCATATACCACGTAAAAGCGCCGGAGGGCGAAGCGTTCCAGCTGGAGACCTGCGCCGGCGGCGGCATATGCGTGATCGGCGGATCATATAACGGCGCGTTATACGGCTGCGTTGAACTGGCGAAAAAAATACGTAACGAAAAAGCCTTGCCCATAGAACTGCTTTTCTATGACGAGCCGGGCATGACGCTGCGGGGAATCTGCGTAGGCTTGCAGAAAACTACCATAGAACCGCCCCGCAGAACGTACGAGTATCCCATTACTCCCGAGCGCTTTCCCTGGTTTTATGACAGGGAAGGCTGGATCCGGCTGCTTGATTTCATGCTTGAAAACCGCGCCAATGCCTTGTATCTGTGGAGCGGGCACCCGTTTTCATCTCTGCAAAAACTTGAAAAGTATCCCGAAGCGCTGGAAGTCAGCGGGGAAGAATACGAGCTGAACAGGCAGACATTCCTGTTTCTGGCAAGTGAGTGCGACAGGCGCGGCATCTGGCTGGTGCTGAAATTCTATAACATCCATATACCGCTGCCTTTCGCGCGCGTCCACGGGCTTTCCCTTATACAGGATTCTATCGATCCCCTTGTTAGCGACTACACATACGAAGCCATAAAGGAATTCGTGCGGGAATATCCGAACGTGGGGCTCATGGTATGCCTTGGAGAAGCGCTGCGCGGCGCCGACAACAAGGCTGCCTGGTTCGCTGATACGATAGTACCCGCTGTAAAGGAGGGTGCGCGCCTCGCAGGGCTTAAGCAGGAACCCCCGATCATTTTAAGAGGGCATGACTGCGACCCGGACAAGTCGCTGGCGCGCGTAAACGGCGGATACGCGAACATATACACCATGTGGAAGTATAACGGCGAGGGGCTGACTACCCGGCTGCCCAGAGGCAAGTGGAGAAGGAACCACCTGGCAATGAGCAAACTGGGGAACGGGCATATAATCAACGTGCATATACTGTCCAACCTCGAGCCGTTCAGGTTTTTGTCGCCCCTTTATATCCGCCAGTGCGTGCAGGCGTCAAAGAATCTTCTTGGCGGTACGGGGCTGCATCTGTACCCGCTGTTTTACTGGGACTGGCCGTATTCTCCCGACAAAACAGAGCCTCGGCTCAATCAGCTGGACAGGGACAGACTGTGGTATGAGCCATGGTTGAGGTACGCGTGGAATACCGGCAATGATGAAAGCGCGGAGGCGTTATACTGGGCAAAACGGGCGTCTTACATTTACGGTCTGGAAGAAGCGCAGGCTGAAAGACTGCTGAAAGCGGGCGAGCTTTCGGGCTTCTGCCTTATGAAGCTGCTGCAGCGCTTCGGCATAACCGAAGGCAACCGTCAGACGCTGACTCTGGGTATGACCATGAGCCAGCTGACCAATGCGGAAAGGTACCGTCCCAACGCAGAACTGTATAATTCCGTTGCAAGACCCGGTGAAACGCTCGAAGCTTACACACTTTCCGAAACAAACAAAACAGCCTGCTGCGGCGAAACGCCGTTCAGCGCGGTTATGGCGGTAAGCGAAGCCGCGAACCGGATCGACAGCATTCTCGATCAGATCACAGCTTCGGATGACGCTGTAAAGGGATATGTGAAAGACTTCAGACTCATAAGTCTGTTTACGCGCTGCATGTGCTTTAAAGTTACTGCGGCGATCTGTATACTGCTATACAAGCATTCATGCGACAAACTGTGCCGGGGCGACGTCGGTTTGCTGAAAAATGCTCTG
Source organism: Clostridia bacterium (assembly GCA_017551645.1). Taxonomy (GTDB): domain Bacteria; phylum Bacillota; class Clostridia; order Christensenellales; family Aristaeellaceae; genus RUG14130. Next base: position 3,008 of record JAFZLE010000091.1, read on the forward strand.
GAACCTTTCGAAAAGTCGCTGGAGATCTACCGCGAGTATTCTAAGTTGTCTGAACAAACATATCTTTTCCACAACAGTATGCAGACGCCGCAGCGCAAGATACCTTTCCCAAACGGCGGGATCTATTCGAAGCCTGCAGACTGCTTTCCCGAGTACGAGAAGGAATT
>JAFZLE010000092.1 GCA_017551645.1 Clostridia bacterium
TGAGCGACGAGGCGGATTACAGCCACTCCTATTACATAGACCTAGTGGTCAGGCACATAGCGGGCATACAGCCCCGGGAGGACGGGCTCGACTTCCGCCCCGTAAACGCGGGGCTCGAATCCTTTGCCCTTAAAGGCATAAAGCTGCGGGGGCACACGCTGGACGTGGAGTTCTCAGCCCGCGCGGGTTACGTGCTGAAGGTGGACGGGGCTGAAAAAGCGAGGCTCGCTCCCGGCAGATACGACGGCGGCTTTATAACGCTTGAGGCCGGAGACTGAGCGGGCTCAAACTTGACTTTTTCGGCCGCGAAGCGGTAAAATACAGAAAGACACGATCGGAAGTATCCGGTCCCCGTGCAATTCGGGATATTACGGAGGAATTCAGTGAAAACACTCGCTCTGGTGCTGTTCGTACTGATGTACGTGCTTATGATCGCAAAGCCCAAATACAGGCCCGCGTACGCGCTGACGCTGGCGCTGGTGTTCCTGGTATCGGGCATACTCCCCGTCAGAAACCTGCTGTCGACCATCAACTGGAACGTGCTGATGATGATAACGGGCACGATGGTGATCGTGCATTACTTCATCGCCTCACAGATGCCCAACCGCCTGGCTGAGATACTGCTGGGAAAGTCCAAGAACGTCATGTGGGTGACCATATTGATGTCCCTGTTTTCCGGGCTCATATCCGCGTTCATCGACAACGTGGCGACCGTGCTGATAGTGGCGCCCGTTGGCATAGCCGTATGCAAGAAGCTAAAGATGAACCCAGTGGGCATGATACTGTCCATAGCGGTGTCCTCCAACCTCCAGGGGGCGGCGACGCTGGTTGGCGACACCACGTCCATAATGCTGGGCGATTACGCGAACATGAACTTCATGGACTTCTTCTGGATGAAGGGCAGGCCGGGCATCTTTTTCGCGGTGGAGCTGGGCGCCCTGGCCACCGTACCCATAATGATGTTCCTGTTCAGGAAGGACAAGGAGCCTGTCTCGTCCGACGAGAACACTCCCGTCAAGGACCTTTTGCCGACATACATGCTGCTTATCATGGTGCTGGCGCTGATAACGGCGTCCTTCATACCCAACACGCCCGAAACGATCAACGGCATCATCTGCTGCGCGCTGGCGGTGATCACCGTGGCGGCGGACTTCATACGCTCGAAAAAGGCGGACGGCGCGGCTGCGGCGGTCAGGAACCTGGACTTTGAGACGCTGCTTCTCCTGCTTGGCCTGTTCGTGGTCATAGGCGGGCTCACCAACGTGGGCATAATAGACGACTTCGCAGGCCTGATAGTGAAATACGGCGGCAGCAACATATTCCTGCTCTACACCATAGTGGTATGGAGCTCCGTGCTGATCTCCGCGTTCATAGACAACATACCCTACGTGGCCACCATGCTGCCGGTATTGGCAGCGGTGACTTCCGCCATGGGCATCGAGCCGTACCTGCTGTACTTCGGACTGCTGTCCGGCGCCACCCTGGGCGGCAACATCACCCCCATAGGCGCGTCGGCCAATATCACGGCGGTGGGCATGCTTAAAAAGGAAGGCCACAAGGTCTCCTTCGGCGATTTCATGCGCATAGGCATACCGTACACCTTCGCAGCGGTGCTGACCGGGTATTTATACCTCTGGATAGTCTGGTCGTGACCGGGAACGTGAAGCGAACGGAAAACACGTCCTACAGACCCGGGCGGCGCGCCCGAAAGGAGCTAAAATGAGCGTAAAACTGGAAAAAGGGCAGAAATACAGCCTCAGCGACGGAAAGGGCCTCAGCAAAGTCATGGTGGGCCTGGGCTGGGACAGGACGCAGCTGCCCAAATACGGCTTTTTCAAGACCCTGATATCGGGAGAGCCCCTGCCCGTCGACTTTGACGCGTCCTGCATACTGCTGGGCGCGGACGGCAAGCTGCTAAGCGACGACGTGAATGAGACGGCGGTGTATTTCAACAACCTTTCCCTTGCTTCCGGGGCAATAACGCACCTGGGCGACAACCTGACCGGGGAAGGCGAGGGCGACGACGAGCAGATAACCGTGGACCTTGACCGGGTGCCCGAAAACGTGGACCGGCTGGTGTTCGCGGTGAACATATACAACGCCGACGACCGGGGCCAGCACTTCGGCATGATCAAAAACGCGTTCATACGCCTGGTGGATACGGACACGGACACCGAGATCTGCCGCTATAACCTGACGGACGACTATTCCGGCATGACGGGCATGATAATGGGCGAGCTCTGCCGCCGGGAAGGCGGGTGGAAGTTCAACGCCGTGGGGCAGGGCATCCGCCGCGCCAGCCGCCTGGGCAACATAGTGAACCTGTACAGATAATACCTGCCAGGGATACCTGAAAGCGGCAGGTTTTCCGCGCGAGGGCGCGGTCAGAACGTGAAAGGAAGCGCATATGGCAAGACCCCGGATCAAGATCACCATAAACTCCCCCGCGGTGCTGGGCTTCGCGGCGGTCTGCCTGGCGGCGATGGGCCTTAACCTGCTCACGAACGGGAAGAGCAACATACTTTTGTTCAGCGTCTATCCCGCGAGCCTGTTAAGTCCCCTGACCTGGCTCAGGTTCTTTACCCATGTGCTCGGACACGCGGACTGGGAGCACCTGCTCTCCAACATGATGTACTTTCTGATACTGGGGCCCATGCTGGAGGAAAAGTACGGCACTTCCCGCCTTATAACGGTGATGCTGGCTACCGCGCTGGTGACGGGCGTGCTCAGCTTTTTCCTGTTCCCGGGCGTAAGGCTGCTGGGCGCCAGCGGCATAGTGTTCGCGTTCATACTGCTGTCCTCCATAACCCAGGGCAGCCGGGGGGAGATACCCCTGACTTTCCTGCTGGTAGCCGCGCTGTACATAGGCAGGCAGCTGTACGACGGCATATTCATAAAGGACAACGTGTCCCAGCTCACACACATAGCGGGGGGCGCGGTGGGCACCGTGCTGGGCTTCTGCATGAACGCGAGGGACAAAAAGACGGCGCGCTGAGCGTCCGAAATTGAACACAAGCGGCGAATAACACCCTTTTTCCACTTGCATTCGGGGAAAAAGGGTGTTATAATAAAGAGTGGATTAAACTGTAAAAGGTGTTGGAATGCGGCTGGTTTCGTGGAATGTGAACGGGCTGAGGGCGTGCGCGGAGAAGGGATTCGGCCAAAGCGTGGCCGCCCTCGACGCGGACTGCGTGTGCCTGCAGGAGATAAAGCTCAGGCCGGAGCAGTTCGTGAACCCGCTGGAAGGTTACGAGGCGTACCTGAATTCCGCCGACAAGCCCGGCTATTCCGGCACGGCGGTGCTGACCCGCACGCCGCCCCTGAGCGTTAGAAACGGCATAGGGGAAGACGAGTTCGACCACGAGGGGCGGGTCATCGCATGCGAGTTCGACAGATTCTTCCTGGTGTGCTGCTACACCCCCAATTCCCAGGACGGCTTAAGGCGGCTGGACTACCGGATGAAGTGGGAGGACGCGTTCCTTAAGTACCTGAAGCGCCTGGAGCAGACCAAACCCGTGGTGCTGTGCGGCGACCTTAACGTGGCGCACGAGGAGATAGACCTGAAAAATCCCCAGACCAACCACGAAAACGCGGGCTTTACCGACCAGGAGCGCGGGAAAATGACGCAGCTACTGGCCAGCGGCTTTACGGACACCTTCCGCCACTTCTACCCGGACACGGAAGGCGCGTACAGCTGGTGGAGCTACCGCATGCGCGCCCGGGAACGGAATGCGGGTTGGCGCATAGACTACTTTATCGTTTCTGACAGCCTTACACCCTGCCTTAAAGAGGCGAAGATCCATTCGGACATATTCGGCAGCGACCATTGTCCCGTGTCGCTGGACATAAACATTTGACGGAGGAAGCATGAGACAGATAAAAACGGTTCATATAAACAGCGCGCTGCCTTATTTCGGCACGGCGATAGCGGTGGTGTTATTAAGCCTCATTCTTCCCATATACCGCCTGTGGGCGTTCCTGCTCGCGGCGGCGCTGTGCGTGGGCGCGTTCTTCGCCCTGAAGGCGGCCTTCCCGGGCAGGGACGAGACCGTTGAGGAAGAGATCTTTACCGGAGACAAGGAGCTGGACGACCAGATCAAGGCCGCCCGCGCCACCTTCAAAAAGTTCCGCGCCGCCGCCGAGGAAGCCAAGGACGAAAAGGTGGCTTCTTCCATACGCCGCATCGCCGACGCGGGCGAGAACGTGATAGAGGAAGTCATAAAGGACAAGGGCGACAGGGGAGACGCGTACACCTTCTTCAGCTACTACACTCCCACCCTTGACACCCTGCTGAGCCACTACACCGGCTTCGCGCTGTCCGGCAAGGGCGAGAACGCCGCCGAGAGCCGCAGACGCATAGAGGACTGCCTGAACATGGTGGCGGGCTCTTTCGAAAAGTTCCAGGACAAGCTGTACCGCAACGAGGCGGTGGAGATCAAGGCCAGCGTGGACACCATGAAGATCATGCTTTCCACCGACGGGCTCAGGACCAGGGTGTCGCCTACCGCGGATCCCATAAAGCAGCTGGAGCAGATCGCCACGGGTCTCAAGACCGAGAGCGAGATGGAACAGCAGGCCCGGGGCCAGGTGCAGGCGCAGGGCGGGCATTAAACGCCAGGCACCGTGTTTCCTTACGGTTTGGACAGCTCAAGGCTATAAGCCCGGCTTTCAAATATACCCACACAATGATAAAGGAGAGATTAACATGAGCGAAGAGAATTACTCCGCAGCCACCGCCATCGTGCCTGAGTTTGAGGCCGCGCTTAAGTCCATCGACGTCGAGATCGATACCAACCAGGACGCGGAAAAGCAGGAAAAAGAGCGCCGCGCCATCTACAACGCCATCCGTGACGTTGAGAAGACCGACATCAAGGAGACCGCGGACGTATTCGCCTTCGGCAGCGAGATCCAGGGCGACCTGAGCCGCTTCTCCGACACCGCGCTTGCCCGCGTAAAGGCCAAGGACCTGGGCGAAGTGGGCGACATGATCTCCAAGCTGGTGCTCGAGCTCAAGGGCTTCACCACCGACGAGCCCACAAAGAAGGGCATTTTCTCCTGGTTCAGGAAAAAGGCCAGCAAGATCCAGCTCCTGAAGACCCGCTACGAGGAAGCCACCGTAAACGTGGACGAGATCGTAAAGGCCCTGAATTCCCACAAGATCACCCTGCTCAACGACATCGTGCTGCTGGACGAGCTGTACGACGAGAACCAGGCCTACTTCAAGACCCTGACCGTGTACATCGCCATGGGCAAGAAGAAGCTGGAAGAGTTCAGAAACGGCGAGATCGCCGAGGCCGTGGCGCTGGCGCAGCGCACCAACCTGCCCGAGGACGCCCAGGCGGCCAAGGACCTGAACGACAAGGCTGACCGCTTTGAGAAGAAGCTGTACGACCTGGAGCTCACCCGCAACATCTCCATCCAGATGGCGCCCCAGATCCGCCTGATCCAGTCTTCCGACACCGTGATGGTGGAGAAGATCCAGTCCACCATCGTGAACACCATCCCCGTATGGAAGAGCCAGATGGTGATGGCACTGGGCATCGAGCACAGCCAGCAGGCCATGGAGGCCCAGCAGGCGGTCACCAACCTGACCAACGAGCTGCTCAAGAAGAACGCCGACGCCCTGCACATGGCCACCGTGGAGACCGCCAAGGCCGCCGAGAGGGGCATCATAGACATCGAGACCCTGAACTACACCAACCAGCAGTTGATCGACACCATGGACGAAGTGCTGAAGATCCAGAACGAGGGCAAGGAAGCCCGCCGCGCCGCCGAGGAGCAGCTCAGGAACATCGAGTCCGAGCTCAAGGCGAAGCTGCTCGAGTTCAAAGGCTGATAACACGTTTCGTATGCCGCGGGGCGGGATATTTCCCGCCCCTTGGCGGTAAAGAGCTCTTTTCACCGAATAACCCCGCGCGATAAGCGCAAGAAGGATATATTATGAGCCAGACTGCGTATCAGAGCGCTCCTCAGCAGGAGGAGACCGAGAAGAAAACCGTCATAAGCGAAAATACTACCCTTGCCCGCAGGGTATTGGCCGCGGCCATCGCCCTGTCGCTGCTGGTGATAGGGCCGCTCAAGCTCAAGGCCATGAGAAGCAGCACGGTCAAGGATTTGAAATACAATTCCTCAGTCACTACCGAATACCGGGACGACTCGGTGGGCTATTACGTGGAACGCTCCGTGGATTCCGCCCAGCAGATACTTAACCTGGTGAAGGCGGGGGGCGAGAGCGCCAAGGCGGACGAGCTGGAAAAGCTGATAAAGCAGGTCCGCGCCGCGGACGAGACCGAAATGGTCAAACTGTACGAAGAAATGTACGCCAAGGCCACGGAACTGTATACCGCGTACCTGAGGGACGATTCCTCCGCAAAGCGGTATATGGACAACCTGACCAGCTACAGCAAGACCATAGCCACCAACGCCTACTGGGAAAACGCGGACAAGTTCAATTCCGCCCGCAACGACATTCCCGGCAGGCTGATGGCGCTCATCTGGGGAATAAAGGAAGTGCCTTCCAAGTAAGGCGATAAAACTGGTTTTTGCCGAGTATGCGTGAAAAAACGTTTGCGGAAGCTCCCGCGGAGCCGGAGCAGCGCGATGCGGCGCAGGCCGTGAGCACGGCCGTGTGCCTGCCCGAGTCCGAAGAAGCCCCGGAGGAGCTTACCGTTTCCGAGATAGAAGCCGCGCCCGCGCCCAAAAAAGACGGGCTGCGCAAAGCGATGTACGTGGTGGGCGCCCTCGCGCTGGCGTGTTTGCTGGCCGGGATACTCGATCCCGCCGTGATGGCCCTGATGATCGCGCTGGCCGCCCTGCTGGGCATGGCGGCGGGGCTGATGGCCATCGCCCGGAGCGGACACTGGGAAGTGTTCTGGTACGGCTTCGGCAGGGTGCTCATACTGATTTTGCGGTTCATTTTTGAAGTGCTCATAGACGCGCTGCTGCATTCCGGACGCAGCGGCAGCCA
>JAFZLE010000093.1 GCA_017551645.1 Clostridia bacterium
ACAAAACTGATCAGCGCGCCGCCCAGCCACATGTAGAACCAGAATTCGGGGTTTTTGTACAGCGGCACGGCGGGGGACACAGACGTGTTTTTGGCCTGCGCGCCGGTTTGTGCGGTCATGTTTACCACGGTGTCGTTCACTGAGGCGCTTTGCTGCGCAGTGCCCGCCAGTTTGCGCACGTTCTCGTTGGCGCTTTCACGTGTGAGCACGCCCTCCGTGCGGTTCAAGGGGGATACGTACAGCCCCGCATCGCCGCCACTGACCGCAGTATGGGCCGCCTGGGGGGCGGTGTTGTTAACGAAGCTCACGCCGATAAGGCCGTTGAACGGCAGGGCGAAGCGCAGTATCACCAGCGCCCAGCACAGGTATATGAAGCGGCTGGACAGTTTTTTTCCGGCCAGTTTCGAGACCAGGAGCACTATGAGCCCCAGCGCGCTGCCTGCCAGGGTGAGCGACAGTACGGTATACAGAAATTCTGACATATCAGTCGCCCTCCACTTTGAACATTGCCCTTAACTCGTCTATATCGGCGCTGCTTAAGCCGTTGCCCTTTACCAGAGCGGCAACAAGTTCCTGCGCGTTGCCTTTGAACAGGCGGTTGACCATGTCTCCCGCCGCCCAGGAATTGTATTCGTCCCGGCTCAAACAGGGTAAATAGTAGAACACTTCCCGTTTGTCCTGTTTTATCGCGCCCTTCTCGCACAGACGCCTTATGAGCGTCTTAACGGTGGGATCGCTCCAGTCGAAGCGCGATTGCAGGGTCCTGCGGATATCCGTAAGCGGCAGGGCGTCCCCAGCCTCCCACAATACCTGCATGACCTCGAGTTCCGATGCTGAGATCTTCTCGGCAAGATTTTTCATGGGGTACCTCCTAATAGGTGACGCGTGTCATCTGCATACACTATATCACTGCAGGTGACAGATGTCAACTGCCTTGGAGCTAATTAATGGAAACATAACATAAGCCTCATGCTCAGGGCGGACGCTGCCGGAAAGTGAGCGGCGCGCTTGATTTTTGCCCGGGACAGCTGGTATAATCAATCTGTAAGATCTGTCAGAAAAAGGTATAAGTGGAGGCGGCGCGGATGAGGTACAAGATATCCTGGCGTATGGGCGTGGACGGAGTGGCGGGTCCGGAGGAGTTTGAGCAGCTGCTCAGATACATGAACGACCGGGGACGCACGGCGGACGAGATCTGGCTGTTCATAGATGAGCCCACTTCCAGCGGATACGAGCCTTTGGAGGAGATCGCCCGTAAATGCGAGCTCTACAAACCCCTTGCGGCGCTGGCGCGCGCCAGGGGCGTACGGATAGGCATAAACCCCTGGCCGACCTTCGGCGCGGGAGAAGACTACCAGGCAGGGCAGGGCCAGCCCCCGCTGCCGTATCAGGGCATGGTGGGGCTGGACGGCAGCGTATCCAAGCGCATAGCCTGCCCCATATCGCCTGAATTTCTGGCTTACACCCGGGAAAGATACAGGCTTTTCGCCCTCACGGGCTGCGATTTTGTATGGGTGGACGACGACTGCCGCTTCACTCATCTGGGCGGCGTAAATTATCCCTGCTTCTGTCCCCGCTGCGTGCAGGGCTTTGACGGCGGACGCTTCAAAGACAGGGAAAGCTTGGTGAACGCGCTGAACGCGCCTGAAAACGCCGGTCTGCGCCGGAAGTGGTCCGCCTACGGCGCGGAACGCCTGGCTACCTACTGCCGCGCCGTGCGCGCGGCGGTGGACGAAGTGGACAAGTCCATAGAAACTCCGTTCATGAGCGTGGGATACGGACACACCACCTATGCCGGCAACTATATAGAGCGCTGCATGAAGGCGCTCAGGGCCAAAAGCGCGCGCCCCGGACACGGTTTCTACTGGGACGAAAAGCCTATGGGGCTGTTTGACAAAGCGTACGAGATGGCGCGCCAGGTGGTGGATATTCCCGATGAAGCGCTGGATGACGTGCAGTATGAGGAGGAAAGCTGCCCGAGGACTCCCCTTAACAAGGCAGCGGATACCCGGGCGCTCGAGATGGCGGTATCGATCTGGGGCGGCTGTACGGGCGTGGCAATGAACCATCTGTACCGCGCGGGCGGGGAGAGGCCTTTCGGCTATCTGGAGTATGAACTTAAACTGTTAAGGGACAACCGCGGCTTATACGACCGTTATCTGAGCTTTTCGCGCGGCCTGCCCCAGTCTGGCCTGTGGGCAGCGTACAGCAAATGGATGATGAGCGCAATGAAAGTGGGCGGCGAGGGTTGGTTCAACGAATACGACAAGGCGTACGATACCTGCCGTTTCGTGCATGAATGGCCGGTGTTCGGCATTCCCGTGACCGCCGATCCCAAAGGCGCGTGGGGAACGCTTATACAGGGCCGCGCGCTGGACGCGTTTACGGATGAGGAGATCGGGCGCATGCTGGAAAAGCCGCTCATACTTGACGGAGCGGCGCTGGAGACGCTTTGGGAGCGCGGGTACGGCGAAAAGGCGGGGGCTCTCGTGAAAAGCGCCTGGTTCGGCGGAAGCGAAAAGCTTGCCGATACTCCATGGGCGGGCGCCTTCGCGGGGTCGACCAGAGGCGCCATATTCGGCAAGGCTTACGACCTGGAACTCACATCGCCCGGGGCGGAAGTGCTTGCCTACACGGCCCGCCCGTACGGGAAAAAGGACGAGATCTGTGCTGTAAAATGCGGCAGCTTGGTCACGCTGGGGTACAATCCCTATCAATACACGGGTACGCCGGGCCGCATGCGCCTGACCAGGGAACTGTTCAAAACGCTGGGCGCGGATATCTGGCTGGAGCCCACGGACGAATACGACGTGCCGCGGGTCGCG
>JAFZLE010000094.1 GCA_017551645.1 Clostridia bacterium
ATGCCCGGAGATCCCCTGCGCAGCAAGTTTATCGCCGAAACATTCCTTACCGACGCCAAATTGGTCAACAACGTGCGCGGAGTACAGGGCTACACCGGTTTGTATAACGGCAAGCGCATAAGCGTTATGGCCAGCGGCATGGGAATGCCCTCCATCGGCATCTATTCCTACGAGCTTTTCAATTTCTACGACGTGGAAAACATCATCCGCATCGGCACCGCCGGAATGCTTTCTCCAAAACTTAAGGTGCGGGACGTTGTTGCTGGAATGAGCGCTTACACCAATTCCGGTTTCGGCAAACAGTTCGGTTTTGACGGCATGGTCTGCCCCTGCTGCGATTACGAGCTGCTTAAAAACGCCATGGCCGCCGCCGAAAAACTGGGCGTCAATATGGTCGCCGGTCCCCTCTATTCGTCCGATACGTTCTATGACGAAAGCAAGCCTCTGGGCAAACTCCAGAATCTCGGCGTGCTGGCAGTCGAGATGGAAGCATACGCTCTGTATCTTAACGCCGCGAGAGCAGGCAAAAAGGCCCTGGCGATATGCACCATAAGCGACAATCCCTTCACGGGAGAAGGCCTTTCCGCCGAAGAGCGTCAGCTCAGCTTCACCGACATGATGAAGATTGCGCTTGAGATAGCGTGAGCCTTGTCACATCCCCTTCCGGACGCCCGGAAGGGGTCTTTCTTTTTCCGGGCGGTTTTTATGGTATAGAACCGTCATCCCTCCCGCTTTATACATGTACAAATACACTGAAATTTTACTATTTGGGTGTTGCTTTTATACGCGCGTTTTGATATAATAACACGCGCTATGTGTTTAAGCCGCTTTTTATGCGGCATATCAAGGAGGAATAACGATGTCCGTATTAATCAGCATTATTCTTATCCTTGCCTCTCTGGTGCTTATTGTTTCCGTGCTTATGCAGGAAGGCAACAAGCAGGGTCTGGGAGCGATCGGCGGTGCCGCCGAAACCTTCCTCGGCAAGAATAAGGCAAAGAGCTACGAAGGTAAGCTGCTTAAGATCACCCGTATCGTCGCCGTGGTGTTCGTCGTGCTTGCGCTGATCGCCACTTTCTTAAGCTCCCGTACCTATAGCGTCAGATATTATACCGAAGACGGAAAAGAGTACTTCCCTTACCTGGCTTCCTACTACTCTCTGCGGAGTGATGTAGATTACGATACCGCCTATGCCAACGAGCTTGCTAACGCCGGCATCAGCGAGAAAGACCTGCAGGATTCTCTGAGAAGCAAGACTTCCTATAAGAAGGGTGACAGCGTATTCTCTTACCCCACCCCCGCCAAGGAAGGCTATACCGGCACCTGGGCGCTTGCCAAACTGGTCAAGCAGACCGTGACCGATGAAAACGGCAAGACTTCCACCGTTCAGGTCCCCGAGAAGATCGAAGGCGAAATCCCCACCACGATGGGTTCTTCCAATGTGGTACTGGTCGCCGAGTATGCCATCAACTCCTATACCGTAAGTATAGTGGACGACGGCATCCCCGCCCAGACCGAGCCTGAAGCCGAGGCTACCGCTGAGACCGAAGAGACCGAAGCTCCCGCTGAGACCGAGGCTGAAACTGCCGAGGCTGAGGAAGAAAAGCAGCACAACGTGATATTCACCTATACCGCCAATTACGGTGAGGCGATCGATTACGCCGGCGCTGACAAGCTTCCCGAAGAAGCCGGTTACCTGACTTTCTTCTCCACCGTGGAAGACGCGGTCGATCAGGGTTATGTTTACAACACTCCCCTGCCCGAGACCATTCCCGCCCAGGACGTGACCTACTACGTCTGCTATGCCAAGGGCAACTACGTGACCTATTGGGTAGAAGCCACCAAGACTGAAGAAGTCGATCAGCCCGTGCTTGACGAGGATGGCAACGAGACTAAGGACGAAGAAGGCAACGTGATCACCGAAAAGAAATCCCAGCCCGTGCTTGACGAGGAAGGCAATAAGGTCAAAGAGCTGACCGAGTGGTTCCCCAAGCTCTCCAGCGACCTGATCAGCCAGATCACTTCCGAGTGGGAAGAAGCTTACTCCGATATGATGAGCGAAGACTTCTCCGGCTATCTGCAGGCTTATCTGAACGCCATCTCCGACGGCGGCGAGATCACTTCCACTGTATCTGCGTGGTACAGTGCCTATGTTGAGCAGTACACTGCCGACAACAGGCTCGACGTTATCCGCATGTTCGTGAAAGAAGGCGAAGCGCTGCCCAACATCGGCGCCCCCTCCATGGACGGCATGGTCGGCGTTTGGGAGCCCGAGGTTTCCGTGATGGGCACTGAGCAGATAGACCTGGTCGCCAAGTACTATCCCGAAGCCACACTGACCATCTATGACGACGGCCTGAACGGCGAAAAGCTTGAAGCTCCCGCCGAGGAGAATACCGAAGCCGCTGAGGAGACCGCCGAAGAAACTCCTGCCGAGACCGCTGAAGAGACTCCTGCTGAAACTAACGAGGAAACTGCTGAAGAAGCTGCCGAGGAAGTCAAGCACAACGTGATCTTCACCTATTCCGGCGAAGGCAGGACCATCAACTACGCCGGCCTCGAGCTGCCCGAAGCGCCCGAAGGCTACAGCGTACGCTGGAGCGTGGATGAGCTTCCCGAGACCGTTCCCGCCGGCGACACCGAGATCTTCGTGGTCTACGAAGAGCTTTCCGAGGCTGCTGAAGAGACCGCCGAAGAGGCCCCTGCCGAAAAAGAATAATTCATAAAACCAATACGGCATGCAGCTTATACTGCATGCCGTTTTATAACGTTAAGGAAGACGATATGCTCACAGACACGATCCTAAAAGAACTCAGGGACGCACCCCGCCCTCTTACGTTTACCCAGCTGAAGCAAAAGACCGGCGCAGACAGCTTCCAGCTGCAAAGCGAGCTTTCCGCTCTTGTCGAAAGCGGTAAGGTATACGCTCAAAGCGCATCAAAATATACGCTTCCGCATAAGTCGTCGCTGCTGTTGTGCAGGGCGCGGGTTTCATCCTACAATTCTCCCGCGTTTGCCGTGCCCTCCGAAAAAGGCAGTGATATTTATCTTGACATGCCTGACGAGCAGGCGTTTGACGGCGACCTTGTGTTTGTAAGGCTCACAAAGAAAGGCGACAGGCCCCGCGGCACGCTCATACAGATCATAAAGCGCGCGCATACACGAGTCTCAGGCACGCTGTATATCGACAAGAAAGATACTTCCGCTTTTCGCCGCCATGCCCGCAAGAAAGGGCGGCTGCGACCCCAGCCTCAAAAACGCTATATAGCCCTGCTCTCCGACAAAAAACTCCCTCATGAGGCCGAAGTCGTCGCAAACGACTGCCCTAATGCGAGACCTGGCGATCTGTGCCTGTTCAACATTGTATCTTATCCCCGTTTGAACGGTGCTCTCAAATTAGCCTTGGTCGAAGTGCTGGGTTCCTCCGACGATATCGACGCCAGGTTATCCGCGATCTGCGCGGAAAACTCCATTACTCAGGATTTCCCTTCCCAGGCGCTGGAAATGGCCGCAGGCTTCGGTACAGATCCCGATCCCAGGGACTGCTCCGGCAGGCTGGACCTGCGGGGCGGGCAGATATTTACCATCGACGGGGACGACGCCCAGGATTTTGACGACGCAGTATCCATTGAAGTTAACGGCAATACCACCGTACTTGGCGTCCACATTGCGGATGTCAGCCACTATGTCACCGAGGGTTCCCCACTTGACACCTGCGCTCGGGAAAGGGGCACATCCGTATACCTGCCCGGGCGTACGATACCCATGCTGCCTGAAGCCCTGTGCAACTGCCTGTGTTCACTTATGCCTGAACGAGACAGGCTCACTTTCAGCTGCATCATGCGCTTTTCCGGCACAAAGCTTGAGTCTTATGACATCCGCAGATCTATCATCCGCTCCAAAGCGCGGCTGACTTACAGCGAAGTAAACAAGATGTTGGAAAGGAAGCACTCAAACGTTCCGGAGACTTTGCGGGATACGCTCGTAGCGATGAACAGTTTCGCAAAAGCGCTCAGAAAAGAACGCATCGCCAACGGCAGTATCGAGCTCGACCTTCCCGAACCTTACTTTAAGCTTGATGCCTCCGGAAACCCCGTGGACGTACAGGCGCGCCAACGCGTAGACGCCGAAACACTGATAGAAGAATTCATGCTGGCGGCAAACAGGTGCGTCGCTTCCTTCGCGCAAAAAAATGAACTGCCGTTCCCCTACCGCGTGCACGAAAAGCCTGATCCGGACAAGCTTTCCGATCTGGACGAGCTGCTGGTCTGTTTGGGCCATCCAATGAAAGTCGGTCTGTCGCCTTCCCAGCAGCAGCTATCCAGGATACTTGCAGTATTTAAGGGTGACAGCAGGCATATCATAGTCGCGCAGAGCCTGCTCCACGCCATGGCAAAGGCCCGGTACTGCGAGAAAAACCTGGGACATTACGCGCTTGCCTTCAGGGACTATTGCCATTTCACCTCCCCCATCCGCCGCTACCCAGATCTGTTGGCTCACCGCATGCTGAAACGCTTTTCTGACAGGCCGTTTACAGAGGAGGAAAAGCTGGTAAACACGGGCAATATGCACACGCTGACCGAGGAAGCGAGCCTCTGCGAGCAAAACGCCGCTCAGGCGGAACGTGACGCCGATAAGCTGATGTCCGCCGTGTATTTATCCAGGAACATGAACTGGAGAATTAACGCCGTGCTGAAGCGCATACTCAAAAGGTACGCCGTCGTCACTCTGGAAAACTCCTTTGAGGGAGTATTGCCATATCGCAACATGTACGGCGATTACTCACCGGACTTAGACGGCACCGTTCTGGTCGATGGGCACACCGGGAACGCCGTGTATCTGGGCGACCGTCTGCTTGTCAGGCCCAGCTATACGGATGTTTCCCAGGCTTACGTGGAATTTGAAACAGTCCACAAAAAATAGGATCCATACAGAAACACGGGAGACGCTGAGCATCTCCCGTGTTTTGTTACAGAGCCATCGTTTTTGTCACTCGGCTTTGACGAATACGCAGTCGCGGCAATAGTCGTTCTCGGCGCCGTTCCACTTTAAGCCGCTGCCGCTTACGGTAAAGAAGCCGGAAGCGTCGTCATATATCGTTATCAGCCTTTCGGTCCCGTCATCAAGCGTCGTCACGCTGCAGCACACGCAATCGGAATATATGAGCTTTTCGCCCGAGGGTTCCAGCGTCATTGTCCAGCGGTAGTACTCAGAAGCGGAATCCGCCCAGTGGATCTCCATGACGTACCGCCCGTTTTCCTGCCTTATCTCTGCCCACGCCCTCTGTGAGAACGTATCCTGGTAGTTTCCAGCAAGTCCGCTTTCATCATAGGCGGAAATCATCTCGTATGAGCCAGTCCCCACAAGCTCCTGCATTTCCCAGGATATCAGCCGAAAGGTCTCTTTGTCCATGATACCGTCCGGGTCTTCCACATAAAGTGTGTACTGTGCGGAGTCGTTCTTCCATCTCGACAGCATGAATCCGTCACCGTAGAAGAAATCGCACTCGTAAGCAGCCTCGCCCGGATACACTTCCCGTCCGTTTACATAAACGCCGGAAATGTCTCCTGACATCCGTGCGCCCCTGAACGTGTACCCGAACCCGGCTACTGTGAATCCGTACTGCGATATGACACCTTCAGGCACGGTTATCGTCGAAAACGTTTCTTCGCTTACGCCCATAACTGCGGGGTGTACCAGGTTCGTGCCGGCTATGGAGTTGATCTCATCAAGAGACGCGTATTCTGTGACCGGGTTGGCCATATTCGTCTGGGCGAATGCCGCAAGCATCGCCAAAGCAAGAATCATAACAGTCAGTTTTTTCATATCGTATCCTCCCATCACATCCTTTTGACGATCAACGCTTCAATTTGTTCAATCGAGCTCGATATAATCCGTTCTCGCGCCGCGAATGGTCTTAGTGACTCTGAGCTGTTTGGGTATTCTTTCCCTCAGTTCGGGCATATGGCTAATTATGCCAATCAGCCTTCTGCCCATGGCAAGTTCGCTCAGCAGCCCAAGGGCGCTTTGCAGCGCGTTTTCATCCAGAGTGCCGAATCCCTCGTCGATAAACAGCGCGTCAAGCCTTATCCCGCCGCTTAAAGACTGCACCGTATCGCTCAATCCCAAAGCCAGCGCCAGCGACGCCAAGAAGGATTCGCCTCCAGACAGCGTGCTTACATCGCGCCACTGCCCCGTATTTCCGTCCAGCACTTCCAGGTCAAGGCCGCTCTGGCTTACCAGATTCGAGCTCATCTGCTTTATCCTGAGCCTGAACAGACCGTTGGTCAGCTGCGAAAGATGGTCGTTTGCGCAGGCGACGACCAGATCGAAATAATACCTCTGAACATAGGCTTCCAAAGTGAGCTTAGCCGACTGCTTCTTCTGCCCGGAAACGGTTGCGTACATGTCATCCAGCATGGCTCTGTATTCCATGCCCCGTTCCCGCTGAGGCAGGAGCGCCTTAAGATGCTTAAGCGCGTCGGTGTTGACGTTATATACCGTCATAAGGCCGCTGAGCTCGGTTCTGAGGGCAGATTCTTTTGACTTAAGCTCGTCCTGGTTGCGCTTCAGAGCGTCTGCGTCCTGTTTGGATTCTCCGCCCACTGTTTTATTAAGTTCGTCTATGGACGCGTTCAGCGCGGTGACGTTGCGCTCAAATCCGTTTATATCGGAATTTGCAGACTGTATCTGCTTGTCTGACATAAGCGCATTTTGTATTTCATCAACCGACTCAAAACCGCTGGATGCAAGCTCCGTTTCAAACTCCGATTCCAAAGTTTCCTGTCTGGCTTCGGCAGTTTTCTGCGCGGCTTTCAGTTCTTCCATCCTGCCTTTGAGGGCGGCTGTCTCCTTATCAAGTTCCTGTACCCTTTGTACCGCTTTATCCCTGTCAAGGCGCAGCTGTTCCGCTTTGTCAAAGGCATCACGTGCTGCCTGCTCCAGCTGCTGCCCGTCTATATCTTCGCCATAACCGGCGCTTCTGATCTTTTCGCATATCTGTGACAGTCTGCCTTTCAGCTGGGATATCTCGGCTTCTTTCGAGTGCAGTTTCTCAAGAGCTGTCTTGCTGGCTTTTTCCGAAGCGTCAAGTTCTTTCCTGCTCACGTTTACGCATGACGCCGCCGCGGGGCTCGGATGTTCTACCGAACCGCATACGGGACAGGACTTGCCCGGTATCAGTTCCGCGGCTATCGAAGCTACCTGGTTCAGGTAAAACGCTTCCTTGTTCTTCAAATAGGCTTTGTCAGCCTTGATCGACGCTTGCGAAAGAGCGACCGATTCTTTTTCGGATCCAGCGATCATGTTCTCCAGGTCCGCTTTTGTCTTTACTTCGCTTAAGAGCGCTTTAAGCAGCTCGCCTTTTGCTCTTAAACCGTCTTCTTCCTTTTGTGTCTCCTGCGCGGCGGCGAGCATATCCTGCGCCTGAGGCAGCGTCGCCATAATGCTTTTGAGCTTTCGTTCTGCATCGGCCAGGCTGTCGTTTGCGGCTTTTATAAGCTCGCTGTTGGCAGTCAGCGCCTGGTATTTCACGTTTGCCTTTGCCGCACGCGCCGCCGCGACAAGCTTCTCCTGCAAGGCTTTTATTTCGCCGCGGCGTTGTTCAAGCGCTTCCAGCTGCCTGCGTTTGTCGCCGATCTCGTCTATGCAGCGGTTTACAAGCCGCACATGCACGATACTGTTTTCAAGAGAAAGTATCTTTTCACTTATCTCGCCGATCCGCCTTTCGAGTTCGGATGCCTGACACTTCTCCGTTTCTGTCAGCCTCTCCAACAGTTCGGGAAGTCTGGAAGATGAATAGGGTTTATCCTTCAGTTCCGTGATCTCGGCATCCGTTGTTACTATCCTGCCCGCGTGGAAAAGGATCGCGTCATCCAAACGGCTCTGCGCTTCTGCTTCCTTGCGGCACATCTCCTTCAGGTTTTGCTGTATATCGGCATATATCCTGGTATCAAACAGTTTCTGGAACAGATCCCTGCGCTCGTCGCTGGAGGAATTGAGTATCTTAAGAAAATCGCCCTGGGCGATCATCGCGGTCCTGGTAAACTGGTCCTGTGTAAGCCCGATCAGTTCCACGATCTTCGCGTTCACCTGGTTAAGCCCGTCGATGCTCTCTCCCGTAGCGATATTCACAAGCGTCGCCCTGGCAATCTGCTGTGTTTCCCCGACACCAACTCTTTTGGCGCGTTTATATTCCGGGGACCGCTTAAGCATCCATTCTTCTCCACGATGCTCAAACAGCAGCTGTACAAAAGTATCCTGAGAAGGCAGCGCGTAATCGGACCGGAAGCTTTTGCCCGACCGCCTTTCCCTGCCTCCGGACGCTTCCCCGTAAAGCGCGAACGTGACGGCGTCGAATATAGTGGTTTTGCCCGCACCCGTGTCGCCCGATATCAGATACACGCCCTGCGAACCGATCTTCTCAAAATCTACTATCTCTATATCCGCGTAGGGCCCGAACGCGGAAACTGTCAGTTTAAGCGGTCTCATCGGTCTGCGCCTCTTTGTATATGCGGTCAAACAGGTCTATCTGCGCCTGAGTGGGCGCTTTCCCGTTATTCTGGCTGCTGTAAAACTCACAGAACAGTTCCTGAGGATTAAATATGACCCTGAAATCACGTGCCTCCGGATGGTTCCTGTCCTGCCTGGTCTTGGAGTTCACAACATCGTGCCTGACAAGGTTCGGGAATATCTCTTCCGCGCGCCTGTACCAGTCCCTGGGAGGCAGTTCGTCGCTTATGGTCAGCCAGATGAAGTCGTCGGACTTTGGCATCGAGGCCAGAAGCTCAAATGTAGCGTAGACCCGCCTTACATCCCGTAAAGGCTTTATGGGAAGCTGGGTTATGCTTATATTGCCTTTTTCCCTAAGTTCCACCAATGTAACGCTCTTTTTCTGCCTGCTCTCGCCGAAAGAGTATTTTACGGGGCTGCCGGCGTACCTTATGTGATCATATGCGACTTTCTGCGCTCCGTGCAGGTGTCCCAGCGCGACGTAGTCGAATCTGTCGATCGCCTCCGCGTCCACATTGTCCAGCGTGCCCAAAGACAGGTCTTCGCTGCCGGATAATTCTCCGCCCGTTATATACTGATGCGACAAGAGGATGTTTCGCCGGCTGAAATCGATCTTGGAGGCTTCCACAAGCGTATTGACTGCGTCGGTATAGGTTTTAATATCTTTATCCGGATGCAGCGCTCGCACATTATGGGGACGCACGAAGGGCATCATATACACGTTTATCGGGCCGAACTCGTCCCGAAGCTCCAGCCGCTTAAGCTGTTTTTCGGCCTTACCCGCCGCGTATACGCCGCTTTTCTCTATCAGCCTGCCAAAGTAGTCTATCCTCTGCCCGGAATCGTGGTTGCCGCTTATAAGTATGACCTTGCATCCGGCGGAACAGATCTCGTTTATGAACGCATCGAACAGTTCCATGGCGTCTGCCTGGGGCGAAGATTTCTGATAGACGTCGCCCGATATAAGAAGCGCGTCAGGACCGTATGCGCGAACATATCCGGTTATCTGCCTTAAAGCGTCACGCTGGTCTTCAAGCAGGCTTATATCGCCCAGGCTTCTGCCAAGATGCAGGTCGGCTGTATGTATAAACTTCATTTCAGTCTTCCAGTTCCTCAAGTATCTCGCTGGCTTTCACCAAACACTCCAGCGCTTTGTTGAG
>JAFZLE010000008.1 GCA_017551645.1 Clostridia bacterium
CCACCGTGCCTGTGGGTAAGGGTACGGATTGCCACGGGCTTCGCCCTCGCAATGACGCGGGGATGGGAACGAGGAGGCGTAGACGCCTCCGCTACGGTGCGCGGGGACAGAAAACCGCCGGGGAGGTTCCCCGGCGGCTGCGGTTTTGTTTAAGCTGTATAGAGTTCGCCGTTTATGTAGAGGCTGAAACCGTTTAAGTCGATCCGGGAAGCGTCCGTGTCGAGCTCGCTTATATAGCTGTCCGCGGTCAGCGTCCACAGGGAATCGGCGTCTACGCTCACCTTTACGCTGCCGGCGGTCTCGGACACCGTTTCGCCTTTCGCGTTGGTGACAGAGCCGTCCACGCAGCCGGTGAAGCAGGAGCCGTTCGTCAGGTTTATGGTGAGGGACGAGTTTTCGCCCACCAGCGCCGCGCCTTCAAGTACCTGGCCGTCGGCGTTAAGGACCGCTTTATTGTCCGCGCCGCTCCAGCCGTCGTCGCACACGGAGATGAGCACGCCGCTGCCTTCGTTTACCAGGGTCACGCCCGACAGCGTGATCACCGCGCTGGTGTTGGTCACGTGGAACATGTGGCCGCTCAGGCTGGTCAGGCTGCCTCCCGTCATGGTGAAGGAGGAGGTGCCGCTGTCCGCGTCGCCGCTCATGGACTGGTAGATCATCACGCTGTCCAGGAAGGTGGCGTGGCCGTTAAGGCCGGTGTTGGAGGCGGTCAGGTCGCAGTTGATGAGGGTGACGGAGTTTTTGCCCTCTATGCACACGCCTTCGGACACGAGGCTCGTAAGGGAGGCGTTTTCCACGGTCACGGAGGCGGTGGAGTATATGGCGGGGGAGCCCGTGCCGCCCGTGGTGTAGCTTCCGCCGTTTACGTACACCGTGCCGCCGCCCCTGTCGGTGCGGATGGCCGCGGAGGAGCGCCCGGAGGTGGTCACGGTCAGGTCATAGGCGTTGGTCACGCCGCCCCCCGTGGTCATTATGCCGCCCGAGCCGTCGCCGGAGGTGGTGATGACGGTGTTTGAGACGGTCAGGGTGGTGCCGTCGCCCTCCGCGCCGTTTCTGCCGCCGTTGCCGCCGTAGCAGAATATGCCGTTGGCGCCGTTGGCGTCGGAGGTGACGCTGCCGCCGTCTATGGTCACGTCCGCGCCGCCCATTACGAGCACCGCCGCGTTAAGGCCGTAAAAGCTGCAGTTGTCGCCGCCGTCTGAGGAGCCGGTCTTGCTTACGCTTATGTCCGTAAGGCTGACGCTGCCTTCCGTGTCGACGATCAGCGCGCTGACGCCGCTCGTATCGCTTGAATAGGTCTCGCCGCTTATCCCGGCGCTTTCGCTGACAGTGGCGGAAGCGGCGTACTCAAACGACGCCGTACCGCCGCCGGGAGGGGTGCCCATGCCGCCGGAGGGTCTGTCGGGGGGATTGCCCATGCCGCCGGAGGGCATGTCCGGGGGATTTCCCATGTTTCCGGAAGGTATGTCGGGCGGGGTGCCCATGTTTCCGGAAGGCATGTCAGGCGGGTTGCCCATGTTTCCGGAGGGCTTGTCGGGCGGGGTGCCCATGTTTCCAGAGGGTCTGTCGGGAGGATTTCCCATGTTTCCGGAGGGTCTTTCGGGAGGCGCGCCCGCGCCGCCGTCCGCCAGCGCGCCCACGCAGAAAGTGAGCGCGAAAACGACGATCATAAATATGGATATCAGTTTTTTCATTCGTTTATTTCTCCTTTGGTGTCTTGCCGGACGTTTACTTCCGACGCTTATGATTATACCCGGCAACCTAAAGCGAAACTAAATGAAATGTTAAATGATGGTCACCCGCGGTCCGGGACGGTGAGGCGAAAAAACCGCCGGGGATATTTCCCGGCGGCTGTGTGGTTCGGCGCGGTCACGGCGCGAGCCTGAATATCCTGTTCATGGCACGGCTGCCCACCGCGCCGAAGATCGTGACATGCCCGCCGGAAATGTCCCTGAAATAGCCCGCTTCGGAGGCGGGGCACAGGTAACGCACGTAATTGCCCTGCACGTCGTACACGGCGCACTCGGTGTCCGTGAGCGCCACGAAATACCCGTCCGACACCCGGGATGAGGTCTTCGTTGCCCGGAAGGGTTCGAACTGCACTTCGCCCGTATCGTCTATGACGGTCACGTAAGTGTTGCCGTCAGCGCCGACGATCAGGATCAGCGCGTAGCCCTCGTTGAACACGGAACCGTCCATCTTAAGGGAGGGATAGGGCTCGATCTCTATCACGCGTTCCATGTTTATGTTGTAGTACGCGTGGTCGTGATAGTACAGATCATTGGGCATCATGCGGTCCCAGTGGCAGTAACAGAACTTCGCGCGGAAGCGGTCGATGTCCCGGCCTATCTCTCTTCTGAACTCGCTGGCGTATTCAAAGCTGTCCGCATCCGAGCGTACATTCTGAATGTAATAGGTCCCGTCGTGACAGGAAAGCACTTTGCCGCCATAGCAGTCGCTGAGCAGCTTGCCGCCTTTAAGCTGGACGACCCTGTTTTCCGCGGGCAGGTAGACCTTGCCGCCCGTCAGGTAGTACGCGCCTTCGCCTATGTACCTGGGGTATCCGTCGCCGGGGTCGCCGTCGCTGCCGCTGCCGTAACCAGCGCCGTATTTGCCGGGCAGGCCGCGCGCGCCGGAAAACAGGCTCTTCCAGCTGGAAAGCAGATTATCGCCCACGCCGTCGTAGCTTTTGAACGGGTCGACGACGTTGCCGTACATATCTATGGTACCCAGCCTGCACACTATCCCCTCCAGGCCGGACTCGCGGCGCAGCACCACGAATTTGCCCCCGCCCGAGCATATGATATGCTCCTCGGAGTCTGTGCGGGAGGTTTTAGAATAGGAGGTGGCGTAGCACTCGCTGCCGCGGCTGTCCAAGATGACCTCATGTGTCATTACGGGCGACGACTGGGCGTAACAGCCCACGTTATAATCGGCGTTTGGGTAATAGACCGCGTTGTCGGAGATAACGGCGAATGCCGCGCCGTCTTCGAAGGGGGAAACGTACCACACGGGTCCGGTCAGGCTGAACAACCGGCCCCCGTCGGTGTGGACCGCCGCGGTAATAAGCTCTTTGCTCTCCATGTACTGCACCCAGCCGATGCCGTCAGAGAAGGGCGCCATGCCCACCACGCAGGTGCCGTCAAGGTTCAGAAACACTTCGGGCTCTTCGTAATACCACTCTTCACCGTCCCACTCTTCGTCCTCAGCCGGGACGCACAGATACACGCCGCCTCCAAACACGTCTGCCCCCGCCTCGTCCGTTTCGGCGGACAGCAGGAACGCGCCGCCCAGAGGCTCCAGTATGAAGGTCACGGCATTGTCTTCGTCAACGAAACGCTGGGTGTCGGCGTACTCGTCGTCCCCTGTCCAGAAGGCGTA
Source organism: Clostridia bacterium (assembly GCA_017551645.1). Taxonomy (GTDB): domain Bacteria; phylum Bacillota; class Clostridia; order Christensenellales; family Aristaeellaceae; genus RUG14130. The sequence continues at coordinate 3,382 of JAFZLE010000008.1, forward strand.
AAAGTCGCCCGCGCCGGTGATGAACAGGCTGAGGATATAGCCGTCGTCTATGTCGTAAATGAGCTCGACGGAAGAATACTCATCCTCCTCCGCCTGCCAGGTGCCTATGAACTCCCACAGCGGGTGCGCGCCGATGCCTTCGTATTCTTCAGCTGCCGCGTACGGCGCCGAAAAAGCGAAGCACGCGAGCAGTGCGCACATAAGGAGGGAAAGGTATCTTTTCATAAAAGGCACCCCTTTCGGCATTGATCGGTATACCGTGATCCTGCGTTTCAGCAGGCGAGTTTCATCACCGCCAGCGCGTAGATCTTCGCGGCGGTCATGAGCTTGTCCAGGTCCATGAACTCGTCGGGCACGTGGCACAGGTCCTCCTCCCCGGGGAAGCAGGGGCCGAAGGCCACGCAGCCGGGCATCATGCGGGAATAGGTGCCGCCGCCGATGGAGAAGGCGTAGCCCTGCTGCCCGGTGACCTCGGTGTAGGCGGAAAGCAGGCCCTGCACCTCGCGGCTGGCGGCGTCCACGTGGTAGGCGGGGGCGTGGTGCAGCAGGCTGACCGCCACGCCGCTGTGCTCGAACGCCATGACCGTGGCGGCGGAGATCTTATTGACGTCCGCGGTCTCGGGCACGCGCATGTCCAGGGTGGCGGAGAGCAGGCCGTTTTCGTACCTCAGGCAGCCGAAGTTGCAGGTAAGGCGACCGCTTAATTCGTCCTCGCACGCCGCGCCCAGGCTCTCGCCGAAGCCTTCCAGCCCCAGTTTTTCCGCCATGGCTTTGATCGCGGGCTTGAGCTCGCCGCCCACGCCCAGTATCACGAACACCTTCATCAGCATGCCCGCCGCGTTCTTGCCCAGCTGGGGCATGCTGGCGTGGGCGCCCTGTCCGATCACGGAGAGCTTAACGTTTTCGCCCGCGTCCTCAAGGCGGATGTCCCAGCCCGTCTCGGCTTTCGCGGCTTCGACGTCCTTCGCGAAGGCGGCTTTGTCGGAAACTTTAAGCACCGCCTCGGCGATGCCGGGCACCATGTTCATGCGGTCGCCCGCGTAGATGCTGACCAGCTCCTTGCCGTCGCCCGCCGCCAGCAGCTTATAGTTCACGTGGCCCTTTTCCAGGTTGATCACGGGGAATTCCGCGTCGGGGGAGAAGCCGTAGTCGGGCATCTTCTCGTGGGCGGCGAAGTACCTTAAGTCGCTCATGCCCGTCTCCTCGTCGCAGCCGAAGATCAGCTGCACGCCGTGTTTGAAGGGGATGCCCGCGTCCATTATCGCCTTTACCGCGTACAGGCACGCCACCGCTGAGCCCTTGTCGTCCACGCTGCCGCGCCCGTACAGGCGGTTTCCGTCCACCACGCCGCCGTAGGGGGGATAGGTCCAGCCGTCGCCCTCGGGCACCACGTCCAGGTGGCACAGGATGCCCATGGTCTTTTCGCCGCTGCCCACGCCCGCGCGCATGGCGTAGCCGTCCACGTCCTTTACGTCGAAGCCCAGCTTTTTCGCGTCCTCCAGCGCCGTGTCCAGCATCTTCCTTACGTCGGGGCCGAAGGGCGCGCCGGGCACGTCGCTTTTGGTGCCCACGCTCTTGGCCTGTACCCACCTTTGCAGGGTGGAGGTGATGGCGGGGCGGTAGGAGTCGAGTATCTGAAACACACGTTGCTTATCCATTATATATGTCTCCTTTGCGCGTTCGATTTGGGGATATTTTACTATCAGAGGGGGGAAATGTCAATTGAGGGGGGTGTAGCGGCGGCGTCTACGCCGCCAGAGTGGTTAGTGGTTAGTGGTGAGGGGGACGGATTGCCACAGGCGCTGTAGCGCCTTCGCAATGAC
>JAFZLE010000095.1 GCA_017551645.1 Clostridia bacterium
ATGAGAGGAATGTTTCACGTGAAACATTGGCGAGCGGTCGGCGGTCGTTGGTCGGGGGTCGACGGTCAATGACCAATGACTAATGACTGATGACTAATGACCAATGACCAAACCGTCGGCTCTGACGCCGCAGAAGAGGAGACCATGAACATCTATAACTTATTCGCTCCCGTCTACAAAGACGTTTACGAGGATATCAAGTTCGCCCGGGTGAAGGAATCCTTCATAAAGGGCGGGCGGGGCAGCGGCAAGAGCACCTTTGCCGCCCTGTGCGCGGTGATGGCGGTACTGCGGGACCGGCGCGCCAACGTGCTGGTACTGCGCAGGTACATGTCCACATTAAGGGATTCGGTGCTGCCCCAGCTGGTCAGGGCGGCCCAGATGCTGGAGGTCGCGCCCAGTTTCGAGGTGAGGCTGAGCCCGCCGGAGCTCAGATACCGCCCCACGGGCCAGAAGATCCTTTTGCGGGGCGCGGACGACCCCATGAAGAGCAAGGGCCTGGCGCCGGAAAACGGGTACTTTTCGCTGGTATGGTTCGAGGAGGCGGCGGAGGAAAGGTCGCTGTCCGACATCCGCTCCATCATACAGAGCGCGCTCAGGGGCAGCGACAAAGCGGTGTGCCTGTACACCTTCAACCCGCCCGCGGACCCCTCCCACTGGATAAACCGCCTGTGCCTCACCCCGCCCCCCGGCGCGAAGGCGAAGCACACCTGCTACCGCGACCTGCCCAGAGAGTGGCTGGGGGAACGATTTTGGTTCGAGGCGGAGCGCTTAAGGCGCACGGATCCGCAGGCGTACCTTAACGAGTACGAGGGCGTGCCCACGGGCAGGGGCGGGCGGGTATTCAATAACCTGGAGCTGCGCCCCCTGTCCGACGGGGAGACAGACGCCTGCGACAAACGCTTTCTGGGGCTGGACTTCGGCTTCGCCCTGGACCCGGACGCCCTGACCCTGTGGGGCTGGGACAAAAAGCGCCAGACGCTGACCGCGCTGGACGAAAAGGTGTGCCGGGGGCAGGACAGCGCGCTTCTGGCGGCGGAGATCCACAAAATGGGCGGCAGGAGCGTGGTGTACTGCGACAGCGCGGACCCGAGGCTTATAAAGGAGCTGAAAAGCCTGGGCGTGAACGCCGCGGCGGTAAAAAAGGGACCTGGCTCGCGGGAAAGCTCCATCAGGTGGCTGAGCACGCTGAACAAAATAGTGATCGACCCCGGGCGCACGCCCGTTATCGCGAAGGAATTTTCCGAGTTCTGCTACGAAACGGACAAAAACGGGGAGTTCATTCCCGCGTATCCTGACAAAAACGACCACACCATAGACTCCTGCCGGTATGCGATGGAGAGGGAGATCAGCGTTAGAAGAGCGCTGACGCTTTGAATGAAATGGATCTTTGATCCATTTCATTCATTAAGGAACGCTTTTCCCTGAAATCCTGCGGGATTTCCGGGCGGGAAAAGCGCAGGGAAAGAAAAACTGCTCTCGGACGGCAGGCTGTCCTTCGCAGTTTTTCTGTCCTCGGTGCGGCAAAGCCGCCCCTGCGGATCGTAGCGGCGGCCTCAAGGCCGCCACGTACCTGATCCAGTCACGCGAAAATAAAGAACGTGGAAGCCAAAGGCTTCCGCTACGGGATGTAACCGTCCTTCCGCGTCATTGCGAGCCTGCCAACGGCAGGCGCGGCAATCCGTTCCTTATGAATTGGGGGTACGGATTGCCACGTGTCACTCCGTGACACTCGCAATGACGCGCCAGTATCTAACCACTCACCACTCACCACTGACCACTCTGACGGCGTAGACGCCGCCGCTACGCCACTGACCACTCTGGCGGCGTTGAGGCCGCCGCTACGCCACTGACCACTGGCGGCGTAGACGCCGCCGCAAAACGAGGTGATATGCATGATACAAAGACCCAGAGCCCTGCTTCGGGGCAGCGAGCCCACATCTTCGCTGCTCAGGGGCGTTACGGAGGAGTTCAGGCGGGGGCGGGAGCGCCTGGAACGCCTTAAACGCTACTATCTGGCGGACAACGACATCCTGTCCCGCGCGCCGCGTCCCGCCCTGCCCAACACCCGCCTGCCCCACGCCTTCGCCCGGTACATAACCACCGTGGCTACGGGCTACCTGGTGGGCGAGAGCGTGGGCTACCGCGCCCGGGAGGAGGATTCCGAGGCCCTGAACCGGGTGCTGGAGACCTACCGGCGCATGAACGCCCCCGCCGTGGACGTGGAAAACGCTCGCAACGCCTCCATTTTCGGGCGGGGCGTGGAGCTGATCACCGCTCTGCCCGGGGAACGCCTGCCCCGCGCGTACGCCCTGTCCCCGCTGAGCGCCTTTGTGGTGTACGACGACACGCCCGCCTGCCGCCCCCTGTTCGGCGTGTATCTGAGTCGCGCGGCGCGGGAGGACGGCTCCCCGGGACCCCTGTCCGCCCGGGTGTACACGGAAAAGACCGCTTCCCGCTGGGAGCTCAGGGGGAAGGACTTTGAGATAATGGAGTCCGTCCCCCATTTTTTCGGGCGCGTGCCCATGGTGGAGTACTGGAACGACGAGCACGAGAAGGGGGATTTCGAGTGGATACTGCCCCTGATAGACGCTTACGACCTGCTGCAGTCCGACCGGGTGAACGACAAGCAGCAGGCGGCGGAAAAGCTGCTGGTGCTCACGGGCTGCGCGCTGGACACGGACGAGCAGGGGCGCCCGCCCTGGCTGCAGTTAAGGATGGACAAGGCGCTGTGCCTGCCCGACGGGGACGCCCGGGCGGAGTACCTGAGCGGGCACATGGACGAAAGCGGCAACGAGATACTGCGCGCGTCCCTGGCCCAGGACATACACAAGCTGTCCCTGGTGCCGGACCTGTCCGAAAAGAGCTTCGCGGGAAACCTGAGCGGCATCGCCCTCAAATACCGCCTGCTGGGGCTGGAACAGCTGTGCTTCGTAAAGCAGCAGTGGTTCACCGAGGGGCTCAAAACGCGCCTCAGCCTGTTCGCCCGGGCGCTGGAGGTATGGGACGGGCTCACGCTGGACGCGGGCAACGTCACCGTGTCCTACACCCGCAGCCTGCCCGAAAACCTTAACGACACGGCGCAGTTCGTGAAAGCCGCCTCGGAGGCGGGCGCCATGTCCACCCGCACCATGGTCAAGACCCTGCACAGGACCGCCGACTGGGACGAAACGGACGTGGAAAGGGAAGCGGAACAGGCGAAAAAGGAACACGTACACTGAACCTATAACGCGAAAAGGAGGAACGTATGAACGAGGAAAACGGCAACGTCACCCAAGACACCGACACGCGGGAGGAGCTGGAACGCCTTAAAACGGAGATACGCGCCCGCAGGCTGCTTTCGGAAAACGGCCTGCCCGAGGAGGCGCTCGATGTGATAGGCACGGACGATCCGGAGCGCCTGGAAGAAAAGGTCGCGTCCTTAAAGCAGCTGATCAGCCGCGAAGCCGCCCGCCTGTGCGAAAAACGCCTGGCGGGGATGCAGCCTTCGCCCCTTGCCGCCGCGGCGGACCCGGATACGCTCAGCGACAGGGAGTATTACGCCCTGAAGCTCTGACCAACTGCCCGGCGGCATAAAAAACGGCAGCCCCCTGCGGGACTGCCGCGATAACGCCTTATGCTTTGGCTTATTCGGCCGCTTCGGCGGCCAGGTCGGCCTCGGTCTTGTGGACCCAGCCGGAAGCGCCGTTCAGGCTGACTACGAGCCACTCGCCCTCGTCCTTGAGCACGGGCAGCAGGTATCCTTCTTCGATCACCTGGAAAGCGGGAGCGAAGGTGTCAGGCCAGGGATACACGGGGGTGTCTTCGCCTGTCAGGTACCAGCCGATGTCGACCAGCACGAACAGGGTCTCCACCCAGCCTATGGGGGCCGCGTCCACGTCGTCGGAAAGGACGACTTCCGCCCAGCCCTCGGTACGGTCGGTCACGATGAAGTGGGTGCCGCTGGACAGGTTGGCGGTGACTTTGGAAGTGCCGTCGGGCTTTTCATATACGGGCAGGCCGTCGCGGATGACGATGGAGGAAATGCCGATCTGGCCCATGCCCTGGGGAGGGATCACGAGCGCCTGGGCGGTGCCGAGGCAGCCAAGCGCCAGTACCAGCACAGCCACGAGAGCGAGAATAGAATACTTTTTCATATAAATATCTCCTGTTTATGTATGTCGGGCCGCGGGTGTCCCCGCGACCCGCTTATTATGCCACCGAAAGGGCGGAAAATCAATTAAACGGGAGTAATCAGCGTATGAAGAATCCATTAACCGCGATATATCTTGCACACATTACCATTATTTACGGGAGGAAGAAGCTATGGCGAACGAATTTTTGACCCTTAAGACCATCGCCCGCAGGGCGCTGCCCGCGCTCATGGACGAACTGGTGTTTCCCGCCCTGTGCAGCAGGGACCTTAACGAGGACTTCGGCGAACTGGGCGACACCGTGCAGGTGCGCAAGCCCGCCCGCCTGGAGGCCCGGGAATTCGACGCGTCCCAGGGCGTGGACTATCAGGACATAAAGGAGGAGAGCGTAGACGTGACGCTTTCCACGCTGGCGACGGTGGACGTGGCGGCGGGCGCGGTGGAGACCGCCGTGTCCCTGGGCAGCGAGGAGGCGCTGGAAAGGGACTTTATACTCCCCGCCGCGAGAGCCCTGGCCGCCAAGATCAATTCCGACGGGCTCAAGCTGTACAAGGACGTATACGCCTTTACGGGCACCGCGGGCACGGCGATATCGTCCCTGAACGACCTGTCCGCCGTAAGGAAGGCGCTGAACCTGGCGAAAGTGCCGGAGTTCGACCGCAAGCTGATAATCGACCCCGAGGCGGACGCGAAGCTGATCACCGTGGAACAGCTCTCTTCCGCCGCCCACAGCGGCGACACCCGCGCCCTCAGAAACGGCTGCCTGGGACGGGTATTCGGCATGGACGTATACACCACCCAGGCGGTGGAAAAGCACGTATGCGGCGTAAGCGGCACCTCCGTCACGCTGGAAAGCGCGGTATCCGAGGGAGATACCGAGGCGGACCTGACCGCGACCTCTCTTACGGGCAGCTTCGTAAAGGGCGACCTGATAAAGATAGGCTCCGACAGCTACACCGTGACCGAGGGCACGGCAGCCGCGTCAAACAAAGCCACGGTAAAGCTGTCTCCCGCGCTTAAAGCCTACGACGCGGGCACTGCCGTGACGCTTGTGGGCAGCCACACCGCCTGCCTGGCGTTTGACCCCAGGGCGTTCGTGTTCGTGTCCCGCCCCCTTATAAACCCGGACGGGCAGGGCGTGGAAAGCTACGTGACCACCTACGACGGGCTTTCCCTGCGCGTGACCAAGGGCTACGACCAGAAGTACAAAAAGAGCACCTATTCCATGGACGTGCTCTACGGCTTCAGGACCGTATACCCCGAACTCGCCGTGAGGGTGCTGGGATGATCCCCGAAGCGCGGCGCCGCGGCGCCATAGACCTGTATATAGCGAAAACGGGCGGGAGCGGCGCTCCCGCCTGCCTTATAAAGGGCGCGCGGGCGGTAAAAGCGCCGCCCGAGCCCGTAGTCACCCTGGCGGGCGAAAGGCTGTATCCGCGGAATGCGGACGAGGCGGAGTACCGCTTTCACATTTCCGGGCTGTGCGAAGCAAACGAGCAGATACTCACGGACGTGATGCTGGACTATATGGAAGGCTGCGGCACATACGAGTACGACGTTACGGTGTACCTGGACGGGGAAGCGGTAAAGACCCTGCCCGCCCGCCACCTGGTCACGGACATGAAAGACGTGATAGTGATACCGTAGCGGGCGCAGATGTTTCACGTGAAACATTTTTGGACCCGCGCGCCGGGACCCGCCCGAAACGGCGGAAAAGGAGGATAAAATGGACATTTTCGACATAGAATCTCTGATAGAGACCCGGGTACAGGAGCTTACGGAGCGCTACCTGGAGCAGAGGCTGTACGACGCGGTGGCGGAAGTGCTGGCGGGCAGCGTGCTGCTGGGCGAAAAAGCGGCCAACTCCATAAACCTGTCCCGCCTGAGCCAGGGAAAGGAGGAACTGGAGCTGTGAGCGGGATACTTCAGTTAGCGCAGGCTAACGAGATATACGGCGAGCTGCCGGATCCCACCCTCTGCCGCATAGACGCGGAAAACCTGCTGATGCCCTGCCGCAACGTGTTCGGACAGCTGGCGGAGAGCGAGGCGCTGTTCAAGCGGCATGTGAGGGTGGAATGGGAACACTTAAGCGAGGAAACTGCCGGGGAGATCGCCCGGATAATCACTTCGGGCCGCTTTTCCATAATACTGAACGCCGCCCAGGGCGGGTGTTCGCCCTGCGGGGATTATATGTGCGTGACATATTTGAGCCGCGTCACGCGGGTGAAAGACGGGGAAGCGGAATACAGCCTGAGCTTCGACGCGGGGGAGGTATAAAAGGAGGTACGGATGAGGCTGCATGAAATAAGCGCGCTGACGCAGTCGGGCGAACACTGCCTGCTGGACACGGAAAGCGTGCTGTCTTACACGGTGGAAGAGGCGCTGGGCGAGGGCTTTCCCCTGGGCAGGACCCCCTCCAAGCGCTTCACGCTGCGCCTCGCGCCCTACATTTACCCCCGGGCGGAAAGGCTTATGGGCGCCCAGCTGCGGGTTAAGCTTGAGACCCGGTCGGGAGATGTGCTGCCCGCGGGGGTGTTCAGGGTCACGGAGGTGATAAGGGAAAACAGGCAGGTGACCCTGTACGGCGCGGACGAGATGAGCCTTAAACTGGAGGAGGGCTTTACCGACCGCCTCACGTACCCCATGAACATAAAGGGGCTGGTGATGGGCTTCGCGGCGCTGGCGGGCTGTACTCTGGCGGAGGGGAGCTTTCTGTCTTCCCAGAGCGTGATCTCCTCCCGCCCGGAGTGGAAAACGCCCCTGACCCTCAGGCAGGCGGCGCGCCAGACCGCGGCGGCGATAGGCGGGCTGATAGGAGTGAACTACGGGGGCGAGCTTTACGCGGCAAGCCTGAACGCGGCGGAAAAGTTCACCCTTACGGCGGACAGGCTTTCCGAAATGAAGCTGGGCAGCGGCGCGTTTTGCCTGAACGCCCTGGAATTTAAACTGGACGAGGAGAGCGTGACCCTGAAAACGGACGCCTCGCTGCCCTTTAAGGCGTACAATTCCGTGTCACTGGGGGAAAACCCGCTTCTGACCCGAAACCGCGTACAGGCGGCGCTCACCGCGTTGAGCGCAACGGAATTCAGGCGCGGCGAGATCTCCACCTGCGAGGAGATACTGCCCC
>JAFZLE010000096.1 GCA_017551645.1 Clostridia bacterium
AGTCTCACCCAGTTGAAGTCCAGCGCCTGATACAGGTTGCAGGCGTTGACAGTAAGGTATTTATACCCGCCCGTAGCGCCCAGAAGCTGTCCGAACAGCCAGGATACGGGCGACAGCAGCGTGAAGGCTTCTCCCTTAAACTCCGCGGCATACTTCGCGAATGGCAGGCTCCCCAAGTACATTATGACCAGCGCCGCCGCCATGCCCACGCCCGCGTGTATAAGTTTTTTCTTTTCTCTGAGCCCCGGCAGCAGGAACAGCAGCCCTATGGGGCCGAACAGCAGCGCCTGGGGCTTGGTCATTACCGCCAGAGCGAACACGGGCAGTGCCGCCCACCATCTGTCGCTTATGGCGAGGTACACCGGAAGGCACACCAGCAGCGCCAGCAGGCTGTCCGCCTGCCCCCACGCCGCGCTGTCCGCCAGGTAAGCGGGATTGAACAGTATCGCCGCGGCCGGAAGCAGCCCGCGTCCCCATTTGCCCCGCGCGGAGAACAGGTGATACACCAGCCCCGCGGTGAACACGTCCGCGAGCATCGGGAACAGCTTGATGAGCACTATATGCCCCGCAGACAGATACTCAAAGCCAAACAGCCGCCTGAGCGCGCTTACGAGCCCCAGCAGCGCCATGTACACCGGGGGATAATCACAGAAGCTGTCTGTGGCGTAAAACTTAAGGCCGCGCTCGTAAAACAGTTCGCCCCAGTAGGCAAAACAGTTTATGTCCGTGGAGTAGCCCCTTACGGAATAGGCATAATAGCTCCTGACAGCCAGGCCCAGCAGCGCCAGCACCGCGAACCATACGCAGCCGCTCAGCGCGCTTAGACCCCTGCCGTCCGCCGGGCGCCGCTTGACGGAATTGTAAAGGCATATCATCAGTATCCCGCACAGGCAGGCGTACAGCGTCCATTTCTCAGTCTGCCTGTCGGGAAGTTCTTCCGCTTTCGTATCCGCGGAAGTGTAGGAACTGGGCTCGAAAGTGGCGAAGCTCGTCCCTGCGCTGCCGCCCTCGCCTTTGGTGACGCTTATCTGCTTGAACCACGCGTCCCCCGCGCAGTCGCCGCCGTAACCGCCCAGCCTGAGCGCCAGCGAGATCTCATACTGGTCTTTGCCGGTCTTGCCCGTCAGGCGCACTTCCTGCCACCCGCCCTCCGTATCGAATACGGAAACGGAGCTGGCGCCGGAATTGAGTATGGATATGTTCGCGCCTCTGCCGGTGCCGTCGCAGGAAGCCTTTATAAGACAGCTTATCTGATAGACAGTGTCCGGCTCCACAGTGATATCCTGCACCCAGCGGGCGTCGTTGGCCTCAAAGGAAAAAATGTGCAGCGCGTTCTCCCCGTCTTCCTGGGCCGCCTCAAAAAAACTGGAGTTCTGTTTCCAGGCGTCGGTATACCAGCACGCCGGCTCATCCTCGCCGGGCTCGGTCTCAAACCCCGGATTGGCTGCCAGGTTTTCCGCTCCGGCCACGAAGCACGCCAGCAGCACGCAGACCAGTAAAAGCAGCAGTTTTTTCATTTCAGTATCCCATACCCGTCGCGTCGAACGCGTTTTTGAAATAATCGATCTGAGTTTTGTATATCGCGCACACGTCAAAGCGCACGCGGCTGTCCATGAGTCCGTTCTTCTGCATGTACGCCAGAGCCGTGCGCACGATGCTCGCCTGTTTTCTGCGGTTGACCGCCTCCTGGGGCAGCCCCCTGCTCAGATCCAGGCGGTATTTCACCTCTATGAACACGGTGACTTCCCCGTCGCGGGCGATTATATCTATCTCCTCGTGGCCGAAATGCCAGTTTCGCTGCAGCACCCGCATGCCCAGGTCCTCTATGTAGGCGCAGGCCATATCCTCGCCCGCGTTTCCTGTTTGACGGTTGTTCATACTTACCTGTTCCCCGTAAAGTGGCTGATAAAACTCATACGGTGTATATCGCAGGGTCCCAGGCGCTTTATGGCGTCTATATGCTCGCCCGTGCCGTAACCCTTGTTGCGCTTAAAGCCGTAGGCAGGGTACGCTTCGTCCATCTTCTCCATGTACCTGTCCCTCTCCACCTTTGCCACTATGGACGCGGCGGCTATCATATAGCTGAGCGCGTCCCCGTGGACCATGCTTTTGTGGGGACAGGGCAGTTTTATGCCGTCCACAGCGTCAATGAAAATGACGTCCCCTTCAAATCCTGCCGCCGCCTGTTCCATGGCGCGCTTGGTGGCGTTAAGGATGTTTATCTCGTCTATCTCTTTGGGCCACACCCAGGCTGTCCTGACGTATAATGCCTTTTCTAGTATAAGTGGATACAGTTTCTCCCTTTTGGCCTCGGACAGCTTTTTGGAGTCGTCTATGCCCTCAATAAGGTCATCCATGGGCAGGCACACGCAGGCGGTGACCACAGGGCCCGCCAAAGGCCCTCTGCCCACCTCGTCCATGCCAGCGATAAGCGCGCCGCGCCCAAGCTCCGCCAGCGTCTCTTTCTCGATAAGAGTCATGCGGTCAAGCTTCTCTTTCGCGCTTTCCCTCGGCATTACAGACTGATCCTTTCAAGAGTGATCTTTCCCAGTTTGCCGCCCCGGAACTCGTCCAGCGCCAGGGACGCGCACCTTAACGTGTCGAACCTGCCGCCCGACAGGAGCAGCCCCCTGCCCCGGCAGCAGGCGTTTAAAAGTTCCTCGCCCTCCAGCGTCTCGTCGCCGGGCTTCAGCTTGTAGCGCTCTATGACCGCCTCGGGCTTTATCACCAGCAGCTCTTTCAGCAGGCTCGCCGCCAGCGCCTCGGTGTCCATTATTTCATCCTTTATGGAGCCCAGGTACGCCAGCCTCCTCGCCCCCGCCTCGTCAGAAAGCTTGGGCCACAAAAGGCCGGGCGTGTCCAGCAGTTCCAGGAACGGAGTGATCTTGATCCACTGGGTGGAGCGGGTCACCCCCGGCCTGTCCTGGGCTTTTGCCACCGCCTGGCCCTTTATGCGGTTTATGAACGTGGACTTGCCCACGTTGGGGATCCCCACAATCATGGCTCTCAGAGTCTTGTTGACTCCCTTCGCCTTCATGCGCGCGATCTTGTCGGACAGCGCGCTTTCCACCTGCCTGATTATCAGCTGAGGCTTGTCGCCGGTGGACCTGAAGCGCAGGGCTGCGGTGCCGTTCTGCTTAAAATACTCCAGCCACGCCTTCGTGACCGCGTCGTCCGCCAGGTCTGCCTTGTTGAGCACCAGTATGTGCGCCTTCTGCCCGATCATCCTGCCCAATTCGGGATTTCGGGTAGCGTAAGGCGCCCTGGCGTCTATAAGCTCTATGACGCAGTCCGCCAGCTTGACCTGCTTTTCCAGCTCCCGCCGGGTCTTGGCCATATGCCCCGGGTACCAGTTTATCTCACTCATATTACAAAAACAGGCTGCCCGCGCAGCCGCTTGCTCAGATTGAAATTGGAGGGGTATGACCCCTCCAATCTGTCCCAAGTCTGTCAGGGGTTGTTTGCAGCCCCAA
>JAFZLE010000097.1 GCA_017551645.1 Clostridia bacterium
ACAGCGCCGCCGCGTAAAACGTGGTGGTGCCGCCGCCGGAATTGCCCATCAGGGCGACCTTTGAGCTGTCGATCGCCGGGGACAGGCCGAACACCGCTTCCAGCACGCACTTGATGTCCCAGCATCTTTCGCCTATAAGCGTGCGTCCCAGCATGAGCGCCTGAACGGCGGGCTGGAAGCAGTCGGGGCCCTTTTCGGTGCCGCCGCACTCTCCGAAGGCTCTTTGCTCTATTGCCAGCGCGGCGTAGCCGCGCCTGACCGCCTGCACGGCGAAGTCCCTGTCGCCGTCGATGTCTTCCTGGTCGCCTGGGAATTTGGCAACTCCCAGGGATATGTGCATGCCCGTGGAATGTCCCTGCAGGCATACCATGAGCGGCAGGCTCTTATTATCGGTTTTGGGCAGGAGCAGGTGGCAGGGCACGCGCACGTCCTTTTCGGAATATATGACAAGGCGCGTTTCCGTGCAGTATTCCCTGTCCCGCGTCCAGCATACCTCAGGTCGGGGATCCACCTCGTCAAAAGGCAGGCCCAGCAGCTTTTCCAGTTTGCGGCGGGCGGTCGTCTGCCATTGCGTCACATCTTCGCCGGGCTGTATACGGCCGGCAAACACATTGTCGCGCATGCGGCGCAACATCTCTTCCCGGGGATCGAATACAGTCAAAGCCATGCTTTACCTCCTGAAATACGGGAATCTGACCGGGACAAATCAATATTTCGGATAGTCTTCAAGGAACTGTTTCACGAACGCGTCGTCGTTGAGTTCCGGATACATGGCGTATACCCGCGAGATCTCCTCATTCTGGCCTTCGCCCAGCGCCTCTGAGGGATCCAGGCACCAGATGCCGTCCATGAGCCCCTGCCGCCTGAGCACCTCGTGCATGCCGGCGATGCAGCCGCCAAACCGATTGTGCGCGTCGAAGAACGCGCCGTTCACGTCCGTCACCGCTGCGGCCAGCTCAAGCATTTCTTTGGGAACCGCCGCGTCTTCGGGCAGCGCCTTTATGCGCCTGAAAAGCTGCACGGCGGTGTGCGTCCAGGCGCACCAGTGGCCAAGCAGCCCGCCCCGGGTGACGACGGTCATTTCGTCACTGCCGGAGCCAAAACGGTAGCGGGTGAGCAGGTCGATAACTATGTTGTCGTCATTGCCGGTGTACAGCGCGATCTCGTGATCCGCATAGGCTATTGCCCTTGCCACGTCCACGGTGCGGTACCTGTCGAACGCCGCGCACTTGATGGCCTTTACGCCTTCGATCCCGCAGACCTGCCGCCAGTAGTCAAAAGAGAACGCCCTTCCGCCCACGGCCACCTGCAGGTAAAAGCCCATCACGTCCATGATCTGTGCCACGGCGCGGGTGCGCTCCACCATTTGGGCTTCGCTGAGATGGCTGAGCCCGCCGGGGCTCAATAGCGCGATGTCGTATCCCAGGCGTTTGGCCGTGTTCGCCTCGTTTAATGCCTGCGGCGTCTCGCCGCACACGCCGGCCACGGCCAGTATCGGCCTTTGGGTCTGGGCGGTATACGCGCGCATCTCGTCTATTGAGACCTGCAGCACTTTTTCAAACAGCCCTATCTCGGGCTTTCTGATGGCGAACTGCGTGGTATGCACGCCCACGGCCAGCCCGTCAACGCCGCTTTCCAGATAGTAGCGGATGAGCCTGCGCTGCTTTGCCTCATCGAAACGGCGGTCCGCGTCAAGCACCAGGGGCATGGCGGGTATGAACGCGCCTTTCATGAGCAGCTCGTAAGAAGCGGTATTCATCAGAAGTTTCCTTTCTGTTCCTCAAAATGCGTGGGTTTGCCGAGACAACGCCCGCCGTCCAGTATCCACTCTGCCTGCATGCGCATCATCTCGTCCAGTGACACGTCCGGGTAGCCGAAGGCGCCCATGCACTTCTGGGAGTTGCAGAGTATGCCCTTGTCGCCGGTCTCCTCGGCGAACGTGACTTCTTTTCCCAGCAGTCCGGCCAGTTTTCTCGCGGCCTGCTTTACGCTGACTGTTTCCGGACCGGTGACGTTCAGCGCGGGGCAGTTTTCGTCCGCCAGAAGCAGGGACCTTAACGCCGCCTCGTTGGCGTAGCGCTGCCACACGCAGTTGAACGCGGGCACGCCCAGCGGGACGGGCTTTGAGCTCAGTATCCACTGGCAGAGGTCGTTGAGTATTCCGTATCTTAAGTCGATGGCGTAACTTAGGCGGAACTTGAGCACCTTCGCGCCGTAGTGCGCCGCGGCGTACTCGAACACCCTTTCCCGCCCCAGGCAGCTGGACGCGTACTCGCCCACGGGCGCGGGCGTCACGTCCTCGGTGCAGCCGCCGTCTTCGGGTCTGGAAAACGGGTAAACATTGCTGGTGGAAAACACCGTGTACCGGGCATTCCCGAAATGCCGCGTCACTATGGACGGCACCACGGTGTTCATTTCCCAGGTCTCGCACGCGCCCTGGGAAGTGCCGAACTTGCGCCCCGCCATGAACACGATGTTTTCGCATTTGGGCAGGCGTGCGACCTCGTCCGGGTCGGTCAGCTCGCAGGACAGCATCTCCACGCCCGCGTCCGAGAGCAGTTTGCGCGCCTCAGGATCGGAAAAGCGCGACACGGCGATCACGTTAGCGCTGTTTCCCAGTGCCCGTTTCGCCATTGCGGAGAGGGTGGGCCCCATCTTGCCGCCCGCGCCTATGACCATAACGTCGCCGTGCAGGCTCAGAAGGTCTGTCTTGAGCGCTTCCGAGGGGCGGGACAGCATGTCGTTTAGCTGCGCTTCGTTCATTTTATCAATTCCTTTCAGCTTCAAATACCCTTAACAGTTCGACGCTCTTGTCGCGGATGGCTTCCGCCACGCCCGCTTTGAACAGGCTGGAGCGCGCCTCGTAGCCGCCCTCCAGGTAGTCCTTGGCGAGAGGGAAGTAGTTGGAGTAACCGTTCGTGCAGCAGCAGGGCAGCGCGGGGCCGGCCTTCCAGGCGGCCTGTATCTCCCGCCCGGTCTGGGAAAACGGTTCCCCGGGGATGCCTATCAGCGCCACCGGGCCGATCCTTACGGCGCTTATCAGCAGGTCGAACGCGTCGGGCCCGTCTTTCAGCTCCAGCATGCGTTCCGCCTCGGCGACTACCGTGGTGAGCTGCATGCCAGTAAACGGGATCTCGGCGTCCCTGCCGGAAGAATGGAGCTCGTATATGCGCTCAGCTCCCGGAAGCTCCTCGGGTGCGGGCCGGTTGGAGGGGCAGAGCAGGTGCGCCTGGGCTGCTTCGACGCGCGCGCCGTCACAGTATATCACCTTGTCGAATACCTGCAGCACCGCGCCGGCGATCACCCGGCCCATGTGGCGGGAATGGCCGTAGCCGCGCATGCAGTCGTCAAAATCCATTACAAGGTCGTTGAGCGCGCCGCCTTTGGGGCTGGTGTTCACGTGGTTGACGTCACCGATGGCGCCGTTGAGCACCAGGCATTTCACATTGTCCAGCGTCTTTTCCAGCGTGCGCCTGGCGAAGCCCGGCCAGTCCGCCGAGACCACGCAGCCGCCTATGGTGTCGGGATGCACGGCGAAGTGCGCGATAACCACGCTGTCGCTGTTTTCACGGTCAAAACGCACGACGCTGACGCTGTCGTCGATCTCGCCCACGGGGCAGACCACGTCCGGATTGTTGATGCCTGGATTGGTGTGTATGTCGCCGTCCTTCATCCGGTAGCGGCGAATGAACGAGATGTTCGGCGCGTGCGCCGTCTCGTAGCCCATGCGTGCGGGCTTAAGGTCGTCCAGCGCGAAGCAGCCCGCGTCCCGGAGCCTATGTGTGATAAACGCAAAGTACTCTTTCCTGAGCTCCGGCGCGGCGTCCCCGTCCAGCTGCGGGCCGGTGTGCGTGTGGGTGCAGGCGATGAATATGTGCTCCTTCGGCAGCCCGAGCTCCCGCGCGATGAAACCTATTATCGGCTCGCAGAACTCGTTTTTGAGCTCCAGCAGGTCCACGCTGTATATGAGGACGGTCCTGCTTCCGTCGGACACCGCCAGCGCGCTCGCCTCCAGCGGGTCAAGCACCTGCCTGGCCAGCCGCAGCTGGTAATACCCGGCTATCGGTATGCCCAGCGGGGGAGTTATGTCGACTCTGGAAAACCCTACGCTCAGTCCCATGGAGTTCACGGCCTTTCTTATTTTCTGACGAATTGGAGGTTATAGTCCATTATCTCTTTGGATACGTCCCTTATGCGGGTGAAATCCTGCACCAGGGGATCCTGGCACAGGGCGGAAGTGAGCTTGTCCGCGTCCCATTCCATGGCCGCTTCCATGAACATTTCTTCCCTGAGCGCCGTGGCCTGCACCACCAGCCGTGCCGCGCCGGGCAGGGGATTTGCGATGGCGGGATGCACGCCCGTGGCGTCAAAGGTCACGAAGGTCTCGACCACCGTGTCCAGCGGCAGTTCACGGGTCTGGCCGTAGTTGCGGTAGTTCATCACGTCGTAGAACTGCCTTCCGCCCTTTAGCGCCTCTATGACACGGTCGGGGTGCTCCTGGCTGATCCTGAGGGGCGGCATTTTGCCGGTCTCAAGGGGGATGACTATGTCATTGCGCAGCTTTTCCACGCTCTCGCAGCGGTCCTTGATCCTGTCGTAATGCATGCCGAACAGGTCGCGGTTGGCCTGGGTGCCCGTGGTCTGGTAGTAGAATTCCGCGCAGTGCTCGTCGCTAAGGCCCGGCATGCAGCCCAGGATGTCCCACAGTATAAAGCGGATGCGC
>JAFZLE010000098.1 GCA_017551645.1 Clostridia bacterium
ACCACCGAGGCTACCTTAAGGGTGACGGGGCGGGAGAGCGACTGGCATTCCCCGGGCCGATATTTTGAGCTGACCGCGGGCGTAGAGTACACGCTGAGCGCGGAAGTGTATCAAGATGAAGCGGACAGCGCCGAGTTCATGATCTCCGTCGCACATTCGGCGGGCGGCATTGAGAGCTACGAGAACCTCGCCCGCGGCACGGTCAGCAAGGGCAAATGGACCCGAATCGAGGGCAAGTGGAAAGCGGGTCAATTCGATTCCTATGTGCTGTACGTTGAAACGCTGGGCGCGCCAACCCTGAGTTTCGAAATGCGGGATTTCCGTGTAAGCGCGCCATTGGGCTCCCCCACACCCCAGCCTACCGAGCCGCCCATGGTGATCGAGGAAGTCAAGGATATTCCTTCCCTAAAGGAAGCTTACGCCGGGAAATTCGACTTTGGCATGGCGGCGGTCCCCCAGGATCTGGCCAACCTGAAGCTCAGAAATCTTATGAAAGAGCAATGCGCGATACTCACGCCCGGAAACGAGCTGAAACCCGACTATGTTATCGACATCGAGGCTTCAAAAAAGCTGGCAGCGGAAGACGAGACCGCCGTAGCCATCAGGCTGGATTCCGCGAAAGCCCTGCTCACCTTCGCTTCTAAAGAAGGCATAAAGGTACACGGGCACGTGCTGGTATGGCACAGCCAGACCCCCAAGGCGTTCTTCCGCGAGGGCTATGATGTGAATAAGCCCTATGTGAGCCGTGAAGTGATGCTGGGGCGGCTTGAGAACTATATCCGCCAGTTGCTGACAGGGCTGGAAGAAGAATACCCCGGTGTCATAGTGTCATGGGACGTGGTGAACGAGGCGATAGACGACGGCACCGGAAAGCTCAGGGATTCCGAGTGGAGAAAGGTAGTCGGCGACGACTTCGTACGCCAGGCGTTCGCCTTCGCCCGCAAATACGCCCCGGAGGGCGTCAAGCTGTATTACAACGACTACAACACTCCGGAAACCACGAAACTGAACGGCATAATCCGCCTGTTGGAGGAGATCATTCCCGACGGCACCATAGACGGCTACGGCTTCCAGATGCACTATACCGTTGGCTACCCCTCCCTGCTCAAGATCAACACCGCGCTTAAAAAGATCACCGCCCTCGGCCTCCGGATAAGGGTGAGCGAGCTGGATATTGGCGTGACGAAAAATACCCAAAGCGAGTTTGAGGCCCAGGCGCGCAGATACTCCCAGATAATGAAGCTGCTGCTGTCTTACGCCGATTCTCTGGAAGCCGTGCAGGTATGGGGCGTCACGGACGGCAACAGCTGGCGGCGGAGCGAATATCCCCTGCTGTTCTCGGTAAAGGGCTATCCCAAGCCCGCGTTCTGGGCGGTGCTGGATCCCGATTCGGTGCAATAAGCGGCGCATCCGCTTAGCCCGTCATAAACCGCATACGAAACCGGGGCGCGCTCATTCGAGCGCGCCCCGGGCTTTTTTGGTGTGACAGGCCTCGGATCAGCCGAACAGCTGGTCAAGGTTGTCCTGCACGACCTGCTTGTACTGCTCCTGCAGCTGGGCGGGAGTGTACTCGCCGTCCAGGAACTGACGGAACGGGATGTCATTGATGAAGATCTGGAGGAAGTCGACCATGGTGCGGGAGCCGTACTCCATCATTACGTCGAAGTTGTACTCCTGGAGGTCAAACTTGTTGCTGGTGGTCACGTAATGCCACTCGAGCTCCAGAGGATCGTCGCGCAGTTCGGTGTCGCCCTGGAACCAGTTCACGTACTGGCGCAGCACGTTGTAGACCAGCTTGGGATCTTCCACGTTGGAGGGGATCAGCCAGTAGTTGCTGTTGGCCAGCTGGGTGGAGTTGGTCTCCGCGTTGCCGCTGGGACCGATGGGGTACGGGATGAACACCATGTCGAAGTCCAGGTTGGGATCGGCTTCGGTGTAGTCCTTATAACTGTCAAGGATCCAGGTGGTGGTGGTGCAGAAGGCCACCTTCTTGTCCCTGTACAGCCAGCGGCACACATCCCAGCCGCTCTCCTCAGGGATAGGATAGGCTACCTTGTCGGTGATGTACAGATCCTGCAGGAACTTGAGGGTCTCGCCCACTTCGGCGGAAGAGAAGTTCTCGGTAGCGGTGGCCGCGATGTAGGTGCCGTTGGACATGAACCAGTAGGGCAGGAAATCGCCCAGCCATCCGCCGTAGCCGTACACGTCGATAACGCCGTCGCCGTCGATGTCACGGGTCAGCACCTGGCAGTACTCACGGAACTTGTCCCAGGTCCACTCGCCGCGCTCTACAAGATCACGGGGATCTTCCAGGTTGGCTTCCTGGATCATCTGCAGGTTGAAGGCCAGGTTGTAAACGTGGTCCACCTGGTTCTCGGCGCCCTTGGCGTACAGCAGGGATACCGCGCCGTTGCTCAGGTCGACGAAGTTCATGATGGGATCTTCGTGGCTCAGCAGCGGATCGTCGGGATCCAGCACGTCCCTGAGGTCGCAGGCAAGGCCGTTCATGACGGCGGGAACGCCCCAGCCCAGCTCGACGGTGTAGATGTCGAAGTCAGGCTCGCCCGCCAGAATGGAGTTGTTCAGGGAGTCGATGGTGCCGGCGTAAGTGGGATTGACGAACTCGAAGGTCACGTTGTAGGTGTCCTCGATCACCTTCACGTTGTCATATCTCATTATGTCGGATTCCTTGCCGGTGGCGCCGGGATTGGCTTCCCAGCCTTCGTCATCGGAATCATAGTACATGTCCCACCACACGGCCAGTGTGATGTTGCGGGGCTCGTCAGCTAACGCGGACAGCATGGAAACGGCCATCAGCGCCACCAGAAGCAGGGCCAAAATACGCTTCATAAGTGTAATATCCTCCTATTGCTGTTTTAGTAATATCGGACTTGCGCCGATGGTTACATAGCCGTACCTACGGCTACGCTGTAAACGGTCCAGGGGCTGGAACCTTCGCACTGCAGCATCACGTTCCAGGTGCTCTTGTCCTCGCCGCAGACCTCAACGATCTGCTCGTAGGTGACCTGGGCGATCTTGCCGTCAGCCACGTCCTTGCCCTCGTTGCCGACGCGGCTCCAGCCGGCGGCGGCCCAGGGCAGCACGATCCAGAGGTTGCCGTCTTCGGACTCATAGGACACGGTGATCACGCTGCCGGGTACCAGGGCGTCGATGAAATCCTGAGTCATCTCGATGCCGGTCTGTGCCCAGGCGGCGCCGGAAACGGTAAAGCCGGGAAGCTCGACCAGGTTGGTCAGGCCGTAGAACTCGCCCTTCTGGCCTACGCGCACGCTGTAGATGGTCCAGGGGCTTGAGCCTTCGCCCTGCAGCATCACGTTCCAGGTGCTCTTGTCTTCGCCGCATACCGCCTCGATCTGCTCATAGGTGATATAGGCTCTGTCGCCGATGATAAGGGCTTCGTTCTGAGCCACGCGGCTCCAGCCGGCGGCGGCCCAGGGGAATACCAGCCAGATGTTGCCGTCTTCGGACTCGAAGGCGACTTCGATCACGCTGCCGGGCACCAGGGCGTCGATGAACTCCTGAGTCATCTCGATGCCGGTCTGCGCCCAGGCGGCGCCGGAAACGGTAAAGCCGGGGAGCTCAACGGCGTTCTTCAGCACGATCTGGTTGGCCCTCTGGCCTACGCGCACGCCGTACACGGTCCACTCGCTGCCCGCTTCGCACTGCAGCATCACGTTCCAGGTGCTCTTGTCTTCGCCGCAGAACTGCTCGATCATCTCATAGGGGATCTGGGCGATGGTGTGGCTGTTGTTCCTGGCGTCAACGCCGTTGCCGCAGCCGCCTACACGCATCCAGCCCGCAGCCGCCCAGGGGAATACGATCCACATGGAGCCGTCGGCGCTCTCGTAATCCACTTCGATCACGCTGCCGGGCACCAGGGCGTCGATGAATTCCTGGGGCATCTCAAAACCGGCCTGCGCCCAAGCGCCGGCGGAAGTCTTGAAGTTCGGGAACTCTACCACGTTGGTGAGCGCTACCAGGTTGCTGAGGTCACGGCCGGATTCAGGCGCGACGTACTCGGCGGTCAGGTCCAGCGCGATGGGATTGCCTTCCTTGTCAAGGAACTTGATGTTGTCCAGATAGATGGCCACGGGTTCACCGCCCGCCTGATCCTCACGGGAGATGGCAAAGAAGTTGCCTGCCTCGGGCAGGAACTCGCCGGCGAACTTGTGCACTATGGTGCGGGGGTTCTTCTTGGCCAGGTACACGGACCAGTTCTCACTGGCTTCCGCGTTGTCCTCGCCGGTAAAGTCGTAGAACTTACCGGACACGGCGTGGAACTTGCCGTCAGAGCCGTTGTCCAGGCCGAAGTCTACGCTCACCGCCGCCACGTCCGCCAGGCGCTCGCCCAGCAGGCCTTCGATGTTGAAAGCCACATAGGGCACCTTGGCGTCGGGAGACAGGGTGATCTTAAGGGCCTGAGAGCCGTTAAACTCAGCTACTTCGAGAGTGCTGGCGTCGGCATTCGCCTTGCCCTTCCAGAGGCCCAGGAAACCGAACGCGCCATCCTCAAAGTCGATCACATCGACCGGGGCGGCAGTTTCCTCTGCGCTCACCCAGGAGCACATGCCGAGCGCCAGAACGGCGACCAGCAGCCAGGAAACAAATTTCTTCATGATGTACCTCCTTTATTATTATGCCTGAAATAAGGCACAATTAACCGAATGTTGCGGCGTTTAGCCGACTATGCCGCTGCGCTCCACGCCTTCGATGAAGCGGCGCTGCAGGATTATATAGATCGCTACCACGGGGATCAGCACCAGCACCACGCCCGCGTCAAAGTACAGTTGCAGTTCTCTCAGGCTGTTTATCCTCTCCGCGTTGGCGATGACGTTGATGAGCGTGTCCAGCTTGCGGGTGATAAGCAGCGTGGAGGGCATGTTGAAGGTGTTGGCGAAGAATGCGTCGTTGTACTGCCACACGATGGAGAACACCGCCACGGTGATTATAGCCGGGGAGGCGTTGGGCATCATTATTCTGAAATAGGTGTACCAGCTGTTCGCCCCGTCCACCAGCGCGGCTTCCTCTATCTCCTTGGGCAGGCCCCTGAAGAACTGGGTGAAGATGTATATGTACAGCCCGCTCTTGAGCCCGCATCCAAAGGCGGTAAGGATAAAGGTGGGCCACGCCGTCTTGTGCAGGTTTGTAACGTGGCTGCCTATCCCGAAATACCTGAATGTCATGTACAGCGGGAACTGGATGGTCTGCAGCGGCACCACGATCATCACCACTATGCAGGCGAACCACAGCTTTTTAAGCGGGAAATTGTACCTGGCAAAGCCGTAGCCCGCCATGGAGCAGATCAAAAGCTGCAAAAGCGTCACCCCGCAGGTGTACAGAAGCGTCCTTCCCAGTATGGGCAGGTAATCCATGTACTTTATCGCCATGGCGTACCTGTCCAGCGTGGGGCTGATGGGTATTGTGAACACCATGGGATTGATGGAGTCCTGCGTGGAGAAAAACGAGTTGGAGATTATGCCTATCACGGGAGCCAGTATAACGTAGCTTATGCCTATGATGATCACCGCTCTGAACAGGCCCAGCAGGAAACCCTTGGCGGAATTGAACACCTTGCTCTTCCTGTCATTATACAACGCCGAGGAACGGAATCCCTGCAATGATGCCGATATTTTACGAGAACTAAGCATTCCTGAATCCCTCCTCAGTTGTAGTAGAACGTGCGCTTGTTGAGCAGGTAAACTATCAGCGCAAGTATGATGCAGGTCGCCAGCGTAGACGTTATGGAGAACACGGCGGACAGGCCGTAATTGTACTTCTGGTACGTGTCCGCTGCCAGGGAAACGATATCGCTGGTGGTGAACTTGTCCACCACCGTGTAAATGGTATTCGTGATTATGTGGGGCATCACCATGGGTATGGTGACCTTCCACAGTGTCTCGTAGCCGGTGGCGCCCTCTATCTTGGCGACCTCATAAAGCGAGCCGGGGATGGACTGGAGCGCCGCTATAAACAGTATTATCTGCACGCCGGAGCTCTTGATTATGGACGCAATGCGGTTCACCGCGTCCACCACGTACCCCAGCACGGACTCTGGCAGAGCCAGGTCGCCGAACAGCTGTATGTAGTAGGACACGGACACGCTGCCCGCCTCCGCTATCTCCGAAGTGGACGAGGCGACGCCGGTAGCCATCAGCTGGGTCGCGCGGTTTATGGCGTCTCCCACTGCGGAGGAACTCAGGATTATAGGCAGGAAGAATATGGCGCGCACCACTGCCCTGCCCTTGAACTTGCGGTTCAGCAGCAGCGCCACAAACAGGCTGAAGAAGATGATCATGGGCAGGTCGATCATCATGTTGATTATGGATGAGGTCAGCGTCTGCTTGAAGCTGGCGTGAGAGGTGAACGCGTCGATGTAGTTCTGGAACTTGACGAATATGTCCTGCCTCACGCCCGTGCCGGCATCGATCTTGATGTCCAGCAGGCTGAACTGGCCCAGCTGTACAAGGCAGCCTATGTAAAAGACCAGAAAACCGATCAGCCACGGGAGTATGAAGGTGTATCCGCGCAGCGCGTTCTTTTGCTCATAGGAGAGCCTGAAGCGCTTTTTGCCCGCCGCTTTGTTCACTTGTCCTCACCTCCCACCACCAGGTAACCCTTTGCGGGCACGATCAGCGTGTCCGCCTGAGCCGGTTCGTCCGCGTAATTCACATATATCACGACGCCGTTCGAATAGCTGACTTTGGACAGGGTGCTGCCGTCCGAGAGCCTCTCGAAAGCGGTCATTTGGGCGCCTGAAACGTATTTGAGCGCGCCGTTCACGTACTCGTAGTCTTTGACGGCGTCATCCTTCCAGGCGGAGAAGGTAGTGGCAAAGTTCTCGTTGAGTCCCGTATACTTCATCTCCGCCGAATCCTTCCAGGTGAACGTGTAGTGGGGCGAAGCGCCGTACTCCACCAGGTGGAGCAGGTCGTCCCGCTTGTCGGAGCTCTGGGTCAGGTTTATCGCCTGCCCGCAGTACCCTATCGAGCCGTGCACGATCATTTCCCACAGGGGTATCTCTTCGTCGAGTATGGGATACGGCGTGCGGCTGAGCGGCGCGTTGATCACATGGTTCGCGTACCCGAAGGAGTAGTCATTGCCGCCGGATACCATAAGGTCCCTGTTTTCGCCCTTTATGGTCTTGAACGCCTCATCCACCAGGTCCAGGGCGGCTTCGCGGTTTATTACATTGGTGCGGCGCTTGTCCGCGTGCACCTCGCTGGCCAGGTCGCGCAGGCTCAGGCTGTCAAGCCCCAGCTTATCCGCGGCGGAAGCGAGGGCCTCAGCATACCTTGGCAGGAACTTCGGCGAAAGCAGCATGTACGCCCGCTCATTATAGCCTATGACGCCGGTCCTGCGCAGCGTCACCGGGTTTATGACCCCCAGCTTCACCACGTAGCCTTCGGCGTAATAGCGGGACGCTTCCTGGCTGGCCTTGAAGTGCTTGGCGATGTCCGTTATAAACTGGATCGCAGCATCCGGATATACCTTGGCTCCGGCAGCTTCCGCCGCCTCGGTCAGTTTTTTGAGCCCGCTTTTGCCGCCCAGCGTGCCAAGCACGCTGATGCTGCTCACGGGATCATGGTAATACCCGCCGTTCATCCAGCCCTGCAGGTTAATCTTCTGGTTGCTGATGCCTTCCCCGGCGAGGATCTCGATGATGTCCCGCGCGTTCTGGAAGGTGGTCATGGGCAGCACCCTTAAGTACTGTATGCCCACAAAGTGCGCGGTCTCCTTCACGCCGCCGATCACGTCGTAATAGAAGGGGATGTCTCCCGCCTCCTCAGCGGCGCTCAGCGTCCCTTCCTCGGTGAGCCGCTGCCTGTATACTTCCGCCAGCCCGTTGTAGCCGGTGTGCTCGTCGGTCAAAAGCGTGTACCTGACCCGGCAGTCCGTCTGGTAAAGGTCCTTTTCCGCCACGATCACTTCCTCATTGGTGATCATGAGGGTGTCGGTCCTGCGCAGGTTAAAGTTGAAGTAGGCGAAATTGTAGCTGTTGTTGCGGCCCGCCACGTCCGCCACGATGTTCGCCAGGGAAGCGCCCCTTTCGCAGGTGGCGAGTATGCCGGAGTCCTCCCGCATTATGCCGAACAGCCCCAGCCGCGCGGTCTCGGCATACTGTATGGCGGTCAGGTCGCTGTCCACCAGGTCCATGTCGTAGACGCTCTTGTTGTACTGGGGGAAGGAGCTCTTTCCGTTGTTGAAGCGCATTATTGCGCCGCTGCCGTCGGGGAGCACTATATATCCGCTCTCCTGGCTGCCCGCCGCCCCGAAAAACGGCAGGAACTGTATCGCTCTCACCTTACCGCCGCCGAACTCGTGTATTCCCTCGTAGGGTATGCACGCCTCGACTCCGTCGTCCGTCAGGCGCCATTCCAGCGCGATGGTGAAGGACAGCGTCTCCGGGGTCTCCTCATCATCTTCGACCACCCTGAGCGCCTGCATCTCCTCATAGTCTTCCATGGTGAAGCCGGCGGTATGGGCGTCCTGGTCTATCATCTGCTTGTTCCTTAACGTGACGCCCTGGGTCTTGATAAGGTACAGCCCGCTTTCCTCGTCCAGTTCATACGACCTCGCCGTCATCTTGCGTCCGGTCTCGGAGAGTATGTCGTACCATTCCTTCGTCAGCACGTCCGGTACCAGCAGCAGCCTCTCGCTGGAAAGATTGTATATCACCCTCACGCCGCCGGGTATGGATTCGTAGGCGACCTGGCCGTTGGCCACCGCTTTGGCATAGCTGCTCCAGGCAGTGCCCTCTTTGGCGTTCGAGTCGAGATAGCTCAGTATGAACTGGCTTTTCAGGTTGTCCTTGTGGATGTCGGTCTTGGCGACGGTATCCTTCGAGGCGTCCGGCGGGTTGGAGTATACCGTTTCGCCGTTGCGCTTGTCGTATACCGCCACTTCCGCGGTATCCGTCTTTACATACAGCGCCATGTTCCCGTTCTGGGCCGCCAGACTGTACCCCGGCACTGCCTTGAGCGTATCCTCTTCGGGCGTGAAATCCTGCCCATCTATATACTCTTCCGGGGCTTTCAGCATGCTTTTATACACGTTATAAAAGCGATAGTTCGCCAAAAACCACCACAGGTATCCGCCCGCGGCCAGTATAGCGACCGCGAGGATTATGGCTATTATCCTTTTTGCCCGGGGGGAAAGCACCCTTGCCTCTTCCGCGTTTTCCATGATCGTCCCTCCCCCTTACGTGCGGAAAATGAGTTCCGTGTAGATGTTGCGCAGGAAACTGTATACCTGGGTTATGAAATTCAGTACCAGCATCGCCAGGAATATGATGATGAATACCGCTATCACCGTTATGAACAGCGTTATCAGCGTTTTGCCCAGGGTGTAGTTGTGCACCTGCATTATGCCTATGAGCATCAGTATCAGGCTGTACGCCATGCCGAGGCCCATCAGTATGTAATAGAACGCTTCCTCGTTTTCCGCCACCGCCTGGGACGCTGCCGTCGCCAGCACCGTGGTGCAGATCATGGGCACCAGGGAATAGCCTATTACTATCAGTATGTCCTTGAACCGGCCTTCGCCCTCCATAAGGCAGGTGACCGACCAGTTGCCCACGCACAGTATGAAATACAGTATCAGCACGCCCGCCATCTCGGCGATCAGGTTTACCGAACGCGGCTCGATGTCGTTTACTACAAAGCTGGAATAGATGCGGTTGCAGGAAAAAGCGACGGCGTACACTATCACCAGCAGCAGGGCGATCCATACGCTGCCCCTCTCCTGGTGGCGGATCCAGTAGAACCCGTCATTGGGATGGAACACAGTATAGAACAGGTACCTCCAGCGGGCGTTGAGCGGCAGCTCGCGCCTGGCTTTCTCGTTTACGTCCTTTTTGGCTCTCTTGAGCAGTTTGGGCGACACGAGCTTTTTCCAGACCACGAACGCCAGCACCAGCGCCACGACGCCTGTGAGTATCCAGCTGAAATTGTTCCTGAGCACCTCGTTTCTCCAGCGCTTGAACGCCACGGAGAAATAGGTGCGGTTCATGCCCCGGCGCAGGTATACCATCGCGTTCTCGTTGTCACCGGCAGAGAGGTAGGCTTTGCCTATGCCGGCGTTGGCCAGCTCGTTGTTCTCGTCAAGCCTGAGCACTTCCTCCCACAGGGGCACGGCCTGGCCTTCGTCGCCGTCGTACCTCAGGCCCACCGCGCGGTTTATCAGCGAGCCGTACTCAGTCTGGGCAAACACGCTTATGCTGCCCTGCTGGTTGTCCAGCACCAGCAGTCTTTCTCCCGCCTGCTCTATGGCCACGGGAGAAGTGAAGGTGCCGTCCTGGGTGCCCATTCCGCCGAAGATATACAGCAGATTGCCTTCGTGGTCGTAGGTGAATACGCGTCCGCGGCGGGCGTCCAGCAGGGAATATATGCCGTGCTCACGGTACACCACGTCCACAATCTGGCTGGGACCGGAGTAATTGCCCACCTGGCCGTACACCAGGTCGCCGCCCAGGTTCTCCTTGGAGCCCCTCAGTATGACGTCTTCGCCCTTGGGGTTCAGGCGTCGCACCGCCTGTATTCCGTCGGTATCCTTGTTGGAGGCGTATATGAAGCCCTCGGAGTCCACGTCTATGCCCGTGAACTCGGTAGGTATGAACAGCTGCTGCTTGGAGCGCTCCGCCTTGGTGGACAGGCGGCGCCAGATCTTCTCCCACAGGCTTATCTTTACGTTTATGGTGCCGAAGAACCCGGTAAAATCGCCTTCGGAGGAAAATACCATTATGCCCTGGAAAGTATTCTGCGCCACGCAGTACACCCTGTCCGCGTAGTCAACGGACACCCTGAGGGGCGTGAACACGAACTTCTCGTCCAGCACGTCGCCCTTGGGATCCATAACGTACTTGACGAACGTGCCGTCCAGTTCCAGCACCACTATCCTGTGGTTCTGGGAATCCGCCACGTAGAGCTGTCCGTTCTGGGAGACCGCCACGCCGTAAGGAGCGCTGAACGTCTGCTGCCCCTCCGGGGAAACGAAGCCGTCCACTATGCCGAGCACGGTCTTCAGATCCTTGTCCACGATCACCACGCGGTTGTTGCCTGTATCCGCTATGTACAGCTTGCCGTCGTCCGCGACGCACAGGTCCCTGGGCGCCTTAAGGTCGCCTAACGGCGCGCCCTGCCACACCAGCGTAGCGCCGGACACGCTGAAATCAAGCGTGTACGGGGACGGAGTGTACAGTATGTTGTTCCAGTAATCGTAATTGTAGGTATCGTAGGGCTGCGTGCTGTCCGCCAGCGCGCAGGGCAGTATAACGCAGACCAGGAGCAGGGCGCATATGAATCTGATTTTCAGAAAACTCTTTTTCATATCGCTCACCTCCTCAGTCCTTCATACCCGAGGTAGTCATGGTCTCGAGTATCGAGCTTTGGCAGATCAGGAAAAAGGCGATGGGTATCGCGGCGATTATGAACGTGACCGCGGCGCCCGCGCCTGCCCTGCTCACGCCGCCGGAAGTGATCTGCTGCAAGGCGTACTGCAGGGGCTTCAATTCCTCGCTCCTTAAGAACATGCCGCCGGTATTGCCCCACATCTGCTGGAACTGGAATATGGCCAGCGTCAGCCACGCAGGCCGCACGTTTGGCATCACTATCTTCCAGAATATGATCCATTCATTGGCACCCTGCAGCCTGGCGCTCTCCATCAGGGAGTCGGGCAGCTGCTCCATGAACTGCTTCATCAGGTACAGGCCCATGCCGAAGCTCCAGGCGGGCAGCACCAGCGCCAGGTAGGTGTTGTTTATGCCCAGCCAGGAGATTATCAGGTACTGGGGTATCTGGGTAACGGTCCAGGAGAACATCAGGGACAGCACTACCATTGAGAACAGCAGTTTTTTGCCGGGGAACTTGTTTTTCGCCAGGGGGTATGCCGCCAGGGACGCCACCACAACGTGGCCCACCATGCCGCCCAAGGTTATGATTATGGTATTGAGCACGTACCTGGAAAACGGCACCCAGCTCTCGTTCATCAGCACGAACAGGTCGCTGAAGTTGGTGAGCGAGGGATTGCGCACGAATATCCGGGGCGGGAACTGGTATATCTCGTCCAGCGGCTTTAAGGCGTTGTTTACTATCATCACCAGCGGCAGCACCATGAACACGCCGCAAATGCCCATCAGCAGGAACAGAAGGGTGTTTCCGGCCACGGAGCGGTTGAGCTTTTTCTCGCCGGACTTGCGCTTCATCTTCCTTTCGAGCTTTTTGATCTTTTCAGGGCGATTGTCCGCGACTTTACGCATGGAGACCTTCACGGTCGCGTTAGGATCCAGTTTCGCCATGCTACTCACCCACCCTTCTGAGCAGGCGCTGCACCAGCTGGTTGGTGCCCACCATCAGCAGGAACAGTATTGTGGCTATTGCGGAAGCGTAGCCCATGTCAAGCCTCGTGGAGCCGTAATCCAGCAGGTGGGTCACTATCGTGGCGCCCGAATAGTTGACCGAGGGGTTGCCCGCCAGCCATATGGAAATGTCCGCCACCGCGAAGGACTGGGTTATCTGCATGACCGCGCCGAAGAGCAGCTGGGGACGCATGGCGGGAAGCGTCACGTACCACAGTTCCTGCCACCTGTTCTTTACGCCGTCGATCGCCGCCGCCTCGTACATGCCCTTGTCTATGGTCTGCAGACCGGCTATGAACGCCAGGAAGCCGGTGCCCAGGCTCAGCCAGAGCTGAACGATAATGAGCACGGGCATGACGTACTTTTCCGTCTGCATCCAGAGTATGGGGTTGTTTATCAGGTCGAGCTTTAACAGTATGCCGTTAAGGTAGCCGTAGCGGTCTCCGGTAAGTATCAGGTTCCACACCATGTAGGCGTTGCCGCAGATGGAGGGCGCGTAGAAGACCAGTGTGAGCAGTGCCCTGACCTTGGGCTTGAACTCGTTGATTATCCACGCGAACAGCAGGCACAGCATGTAGCTTATGGGGCCCGTGATCACCGCGAACAAAAGCGTGTTGCGCAGGGATATGGTGAATATGTCGTCCTCGAGTATCAGCTTTACGTAGTTGGTCCAGCCGATCAGCCTGGGCGCTTCCAGCATATTGAAATAGGTGAACGAAAGATATATCGACATGAGCACAGGCACGACCGTGAACATGAAAAACAGTATGAAATACGGCGCCATAAGCATGTATGAAGCCCTGTTTTTCCATATTTCGTGCCTGAGGCTGTAGCCGCGGACCCTTGTGGCGCGTCCGGCCGTGGTACTGCTCATATTACTCAGCCTCCTCCTTATCCCCCGCCAGCGGCAGACCGAATTCAGTGCGTTTATAGTTGATCTCCGCGTTGATGTAGTAGATCTTGTCCATCAGTTCTTCCCTGGGCGTGTTGCCGGACTCGTTGCGCCCCTTGCTGGCGTTGTCGGTAGTCACGGCGTAGAAGGCGTTGTTCACGTTGCGCCAGGTGTAATATCCGCCGGGCACCTGAGGTATGCCCCTCACCTGCCTGAACTGCTCGGAAAGCACCTTGTAGTCCCTTACCGGCCAGGACAGGTTGGCAAGCGCCTCTATGTTGGCGGTGGCTACGCGGGCGGAGGAACCCATAAGGGATTCCATCTCCCTGCCGTAGAGCGTCTGGGTCTCGGCGCTGGTCCACCATTTCAGGAATTCCCAGCTGGCCTCCGGTTCCTTGGTGGCGCTCATTATTAT
>JAFZLE010000002.1 GCA_017551645.1 Clostridia bacterium
CCGTCGGTGATTATGGTGGCGGGCACGGTGGTGAATGAGGCCATGGCGCCGTCCGCGGCGGCGATGGTCAGGCCCTTCTCGTCCGCGTCTACGTAGACCTTTTCAAGTATCTCCATGGGAGTGCGGGCGGCCAGGCAGCGGATGGAGGTCATTACCGCGCTTACCAGGTCCTTCGTCTGACAGGTGAAGATCATGGCGGTGTTTCCTTTCTTAATTCGGATATTATCCGGATGGTGTGTCCGGGCCGTTTTCACGGCCTCTCGTCCTGTTTCTTCGGTACGGATCCGCCTTCCGGAAACGGCGGCCCGCCCTGTTGTTATTGATATTGAATATATAATATTCAGTAGTCGCAGTAGTACGTCCTGGGGCTGTGGAAAACCGTGAGATGGCCCGTAAACGTTGGAGTTTTAAGGTGGATAAAGCCTGTGGACAGGATGTGCGCCGCGGGGAAAAAATCGCGCATCAACTTTTATATCCCGCCGTTCACCAACGCGTTCCAACCGTACTGCTTTGATCCGCAGGGGCGGCTTTGCCGCACCGAGGAATAAAAATCATGAAGCGCAGCTTGCCGCGCGAGAGTGATTTTTATTTCCTTGCGCTTTTTGCGCCCGGAATCGTCGCAACGATTCAGCAAAAAGTGTCTTCTATTTCCGTCTCGTTTTTTCAAAACGAGGCGGAAATATGCTTAGATTAAAATGAATCTCCGATTCATTTTAATCTCTGCTTTAGCTCCTGCGCCGCCTGGGAGAAGTCCCGGCTGTCCTTCAGCATTTCCTCCGCTTTTTTAAGGGAATGCATCACGGTGGTGTGGTCGCGCCCGAACTCCTCGCCCAGGCGGGTGGTGGACAGGTAGCAGATCTCGCGGCTCAAATATATCGCCATCTGGCGGGGCACGGTGACCTCGCGGGAGCGCTTGCCGGAAAGTATGTCCGAGCTCCTTACGCCGAAGTACGCCGCCACCTCGTCGATTATCCTGCGGGCGGAGATGGGCGCGCCGGTGGGCTCGTGGGCAAAGTCCTTTATGGCGTCGCGGGCGATACTGTATGTGATCACGGGGGACTTTTCCACCTTCGCCAGCAGCTGGCAGTTGCTTAGCGCCCCTTCCAGCTCCCTTATGTTGCTGTCCACCCGCTCCGCGATCAGGTTCAGCGCCTCCATCTCGCACTGTATGCCCTCGTTCTGGCACTTGAGCGAAAGTATCGCCAGGCGCGTCTCAAAGTCCGGGCTGGAGATGTCCGCCACCACGCCGGATTTAAAGCGGGAGCGCATCCTCTCCTCCAGGGCGGAGATCTCGTCCGGCGGACGGTCGGAAGTGATCACTATCTGCTTTTCGTTCAAATACAGCTCGTTGAAGGTGTTGAAGAACTCCACCTGTGTCTGCACCCGGTTGGCCAGGAACTGCACGTCGTCCACGAACAGCACGTCTACCCGCTTCATGCGGCTCTTGAACTCTGACATGGTCCGGTGCTGTATGGCTTCGACCACCTCGGTGGTGAACTTCTCGCTGTTGGAGAACTCGATCACGCTGTCCGGGGAATTTACGGATATGTAGTTGGCTATGGCGGTGATAAGGTGGGTCTTGCCCAGCCCCGCGCCGCCGTATATGAACAGGGGGTTGTACTCCTTGCCCGGGCTCTCCGCCACCGCCAGCGCCGCCGCGTACGCCAGGCGGTTGGAGGCGCCCACTATGAAGTTCTCGAAGGTGTAGCGGGGGTTGAAGGTGTTGCTGCGGCTTTTTTCAAGTATAGCCACGGCTTCGGCGGGGGTGGTGACGATCACCTCGTCGAACTCCATGCCGAAATACGCCGTGGCGGCGTAAAGCAGCGAGTCTTTGTATATCTTGTTCACGTGCTGGGCGGTGAACTGGTCGGGATGCGTGAGCAAAAGCAGGCTCTTCTCCGCGGAATACACCGAGAGATTCTTGAACCAGTAATATTTGGCTTCGCCCATCTGTTCCCTGAGGGCTTTCTGCATGCTTTCCCAGCAGTGCTTTGCCCGGTTTATGTCCATTTTGTACCCAATGCCCCTTTTGCACGTGTAAGTTGTGGATTGTACGGATTATTATAGCATATCCGAGGCTGTTTGTGAAGAGCAGACTGTGGAAAACTCCGGGGAATGTGGAAAAATTCCGGCGGGCCTAATAGCTGACCTCGATCAGGTACGCCATGGGCTGGGTGCCCAGGCGCAGGGGCAGGTAGCGGGTGCCCGCGCCGGGGCTCAGCAGCATCCGGTAGCCGCTCTTGTCGGCGTAGATGCCGTTTTTGTCCCTGCCGGCGTCCAGCTTTTTAAGGAAGGCGCGGCTGAGCAGCGGCTCCCCCGCTGCGCGTATCTGCCCGTCCAGCGTGCCGCCGCACAGGAAAAAGTAGCTGCTCCTGCCGCCGCCCCGGTTTTCCGCCGCCAGCGCCGCCTGGTTGTAGTATTCCGGGGAATTGAACATCACCAGCATGGGCCCGCTGCCCGTGTTGCCCAGCCTTAATGAGTTGGTGGACGCCGCCATCTGGGGGGAAAAGCCGAAAATATTGAGCGTGCTGCCCCGTATCTGGGCGCGGGCGTAGCCGCCGAGGTATGTGATGGCGCCGTCCATCTCGTCCCGCGCCGGGGCGGGCTCCCTGTTTGAGAGCGTGGCGTACACGCCCCCGGGCAGGTCCAGCTCCCTGAGCAGCTCGCTTAAATGCCTGCGGGCGGCGCACAGCTTTTCGTCCGCTTCCTCCCGGGAAAGTATGCCCGTGAGCACGCCTATCTCGTCGGTGAGCGAGGGCGCGGCGATCCCGTTTATAAGCAGCACTTCCGCCCCCTCGGCGCACACGCGCTTTATGAGCCGGTACGCCCGGGAGGCGCCCCACCGGGTGGAGATGTTCAGGTCGCTTATGTAGGCGACTTTCACCATGCCCGTGCCGGAAAACGCGATGCGGCCGTATTTAAGGCGCACGGTGCGCGCGTTGACCGCCCCGTACAGCAATACGGCTGTCAGGGCGATGACGAGGATTATTATGATGTAGCGGGCAAGTTTGTGTTTTTTCATATTAGCTGTTAGCTTTTAGCTGTTAGCTGCCAGAAGCTGGCGCGTGATTGCGAGTGCGCGAGCGGTAGTGAATTGATGTGCATGTATCCGTAGCGGAGCCCTCCAGGGCTCCACCGTTCTGCTCTTATCCGCAGCGGCGGCATGTACGGCGCGAGGAGCGATTTTTGTGCAGGGAGCGCAGACGACCGGAGCAAATAATCGCTTCATTGCGGTTTTTGCGCCCGGAAATCTCCGCAGAGATTTCAGCAAAAACCGTATTCCTGTCGCACAACGGTCAAATCAATATCGTTTTGACAAAAACACCCGTTACCGCGCATAAACCTTACCGATCAAAATGGAACATCGTTTCATTTTGATCGAAGGCTGTGCAACAGCCTTATTATACCCCATCTCCCCCGCAAAATCAAATTCTCCTTGAACATGCCGCGAAAATGCGGTATAATAAAGGGTAAACATTTTTTCTGCAAAGGAGATCCCCACATGGAGCTGTCCCGGGGCTTGAACCGCTCCCACGCGCTGCTGGTCAGCGTGCTGGTATGCCTGGCGGCGTTTTTCGCGGCGCTGCTGGTGAGAAACGGCCAGTCGGTGCCGCTCAGGAGCGCCATACGCCTGAACGCGTCCGCCCTGAGCGACGTGCAGGTGCAGGGGGATCGGGTGTATTACCTGGAGGGCGGCAGCCTGCACTGCGTGAACACCAAGGGCAAGTTCGTGTGGAATGCGGGCGTGGACGCGGCGTCCAACTTTTCCGTGAACAAAAGCGGCCTGGCGGTGTGGAGCGGCACCCGCCTTACCACCATAGACATCAACACCGGCGTGCCCCTGGGCAACATACAGTTAAGCCAGGACGTCTCCTACGCCGTAATGGGCGACGTGTACTCCGCCGCGGTGATCGGCCCCGAGCACTCCAGCAAGGTGGTGCTCACCGACCGTTACGGCAACACCGTGGACACGCTCACGGACTTTGACGAGCTGCTGGTGATGGACTGCGGCTTTTTCGAGGGCCGCGAGATCTTCTGGATAATGACGCTGGATTCCACCGGCTCCGAGCCCGTGTGCCGCATCTCCACCTACAAGCCCGGCCGCCGCGAGACGGGCCAGATAAACGACATGGAGCAGCTGATCTACCGGGTCATATTCCGCTCCAACAGCATCCTGGCGGTGGGCACCCGCTACATGGCCATGTACGACTACACCGGCAGCGAGACCAAGAGCGCCCGCGTGAACCTGTACGGCTATTACCTGGAGGCGGCGGACGAGAACGAGGAGCCCACGCTGCTGTTCTGCCCCTCCGACCAGACGGGCAAGGTCAAGGACGCGAGGGCGGTCTTCGCGGGCAGCGAGTACCGCATCCACATGCCCGTGGAGTGCCGAAGGCTGCTGGTGAAGGACCAGACCGTGTACGGCATAAGCCGCGAGCGCCTGGCGGTGACGGTGCTGGGCACCCGGGAGGTGGTGACCTACGACCTGCCCATGCAGGTGAACGACGTGATAGGCATCACCACGGACAAGACCGCCGTGATCACGTCCGGCGGAGCGATATATTTGATACAGCTGCCCTGAGCCTTTGACTGAAATGCGTCACAGACGCATTTCAATCATTTTAGCCGCTTTTCGCTGAAATTGCCAAAGCAATTTCCGGGCGCGAAAAGCGCAAGGAAATAAAAATCACTCCCGCGCGGCAAGCTGCGCTGCGTGATTTTTATGTCCTCGGTGCGGCAAAGCCGCCCCTGCGGATAAGAG
The DNA here is from genome assembly GCA_017551645.1 of Clostridia bacterium. Taxonomy (GTDB): domain Bacteria; phylum Bacillota; class Clostridia; order Christensenellales; family Aristaeellaceae; genus RUG14130. Next base: position 4,763 of record JAFZLE010000002.1, read on the forward strand.
CAGAACGTATGACGTCCCCACGCGTCATTGCGAGCCGCTGAAAGCGGCGCGGCAATCCGTACCCTGTACCCGCAACAGAAACGGTGGAGGGCAAAGCCCTCCGCTACGGCGACACTCACATCAACTCCGTAGCGGAAACCATGTGGCGCTCGCAGCTCTGAAAGCCCACTGGGCTTTCATTCACTACTGCTCACGCCTTTTAGGCTCCACGTTTCCCCGTCCCCCGTCCCCCGACCAACGACCAATGACCAACGACCCCCCGTCCCCCCAGCGCCGTGCGCTGATTCTAACAGCTAATAGCTAAAAGCTGAAAGCTATCCCCCCGTCCCCCCGTTCCACTCACCACTGACTACTCACCACTAAGGCGCCCTGGAGGGCGCCGCTACACCCATGCACGAACTTGGAATCGTAAAACACGTAATAAAGACCGTGGCGGACATCGCCGCGGAAAACGGCATCTCCCGCGTGAGCCGGGTCACACTTGCGGTAGGCGAGGTGAGCGGCGTGATCCCCGACCAGATGCTGGACTGCTGGGACTGGTTCCGCCAAAAGACGGAGCTGGTGAAGGACTGCGCGCTGGAACTGGACACCCTGCCCGCGGTCACGCTCTGCACTGCCTGCGGCAGGGAGTACGGGACCGTGAGATACGGCCGCGTGTGCCCCTTCTGCGCCTCCCCGGAAACGTACCTGCTCCGGGGGAACGAGTGCGTGATAAAGGAGATCGAAGGGGAATAGCGGTCAGTGGTCAGTGAACGCTGCGCGACCCTCGCTGCGCTTCGGGCAGTGGTCAGAGCGCCTGCGGCGAAACGCC
>JAFZLE010000099.1 GCA_017551645.1 Clostridia bacterium
ACAGCAGGTCGCCTTCCCGCATTTCCTTTTCAACCGGCTCAAACAGGCCTTCCTTGCGGAATGACAGGCTGCTGCGTCCGGACAGCGCGTGGTTTTTCACTTCTACGCCCTGCCTGACGTGCTCCGGCAGCGCCCAGCCCCAGCCCCTGAAGGGAGGCTTATTGTCCTCCACCGTGGAATCGCCGATAATAAAGATACGTGGCATATTACCAGTCCTTCTTCACCTGTTCAAGGTCGATCACGCACACCTGTCCTATGCCGTTCTCGTCCGGATTGGAGAACAAGATCTTGTCCCCCGCGCGGTTAAACGAAGGATGCTGGTGGTCCGCGCCGGTCTTGCAGGAGCCGGTAGTGGCGATGAGCTTCGCCTTTTTGGTCGCCCGCTCCACAAGCACCACGCCTTCCTGAACGGTGGTGCCCAGGTAGCTTATCCTGTCCGCGCACAGCCACTTGCGGTCGCGGCTGATGCAGGGGTGCAGCAGCTGGGTACTGGTAGCGGCCACGTCGAAATGCCGGCCGTCCTTGTCGCCAATTATGATGTTGCCTGTGTGGACCTCGCCCTTGCTGCCGTCCACGAAGCCCGCGGGATCCAGCTTCATAAGCGCCATCTCCTGCCCGTCGCTGCTCCATACCTCGTGGGTTATCCATTCGGACGGATGCTCCACATAATAGGGGCGCACATACCTTTCCTTCACGTCGAACATCCACGTGCGCTGGAAGGCGTCGCCCTCGGTCTCGTGAATGTAGAAGATCAGGTTCTCGTCAGAAGGGCAGATCTGGGCGTGGCCCAGCCGGTAGTCGCTCTGGTACACGACCTCGGCTTCCTTGCCGGGGTCAAGTATCACCAGCCCGTAATACTTGTTTGCCAGATGGTAGCTGCACGCGATGCGCCCGGTGTTCGCGGCGGTCAGATGCCCCGTGATTTGTCCTCCTCTGGGCAGGTCGCCGACCTTGGTCATCTCAAGCGTGTCCAGATCGACCGCGTACACCTCGGTTTCGTTTTTGCAGGTGTAGCCTATGTTCTTCTCCCTGTCGGTTGCGAAGCCCCGGTAACTGTAATCCGTCACCCGCTGAAGCTCCCCGGTCTCCACATTGGCGCGGTAGCAGCCGCCGTCCGTCCAGCCTTCCAGCTGCTGCTTCATGAAGAAGAAATACTTGTCGTCGGTGGAAAAGTTTTCACAGGTAAAATACAGTTTGCTGTTGCGCTCCGGCCCGAATGCGTACTGCCTTACCTCGTAGCCCGTTATCTTGTCGCGGTAAACCTGCATGGTGATCTCCCCCTTTTAATACACAGCGTTATATTATCAGCGTCTCCCCCGCCTTCACGCACACGGCGGGGCCGTCGTTTACGGATATATAGCAGTCTCTGGCGTTGGGATTATATACAAACGAATTGTCAGCCGCGAAGCACAGGCGCCCGAAATCGTCCATGCAGTCCATGAACTCGATGTTGGTGCAGTACCAGATGTCCTCTTTACCGCCCATCATATCGCAGAAGCGCTCCATCAGCTCCCAATTGTTCTTGTCGTCAAACTCGTAAGAATGCCCCCACACGTACATCAGATACAGGTACTGACGCTTGAACAGCCCCAAAAACTGTTCGCCCAGTTCCAGCAGCCTGTGGTTGTGGTGGCACGTCGCCTGCCAGCGGTAAGGATTCTCCGGCAGGGCAAAAGAATCGCTGGAGCCCACCACGCGGCTGTAGCGTATGCCCAGCGCGGGCAGCAGCTCCTCTATCTCTTTGGATACGGAACCGTTGGGGTAGCTTAAGCCCCTTACGGGATAGCCCGTAAACTGTTCCAGCGCCTTCCTGTCATCCAGTACTTCCTGGGCGACTTCGGAAATGGGACAGCGGGCTATGGTCGGGTGCGTAACGGTGTGGCAGGCCACTTCATGGCCCTTGTACAGTTCCGGTATCTCTTCCAAAGGCACCCGGTCGCCCCTGCTTATCAGGCCGCTGTTGATGTGGAATGTGCCCTTGATGCCGTTTTTATTGAATATCTCTATCAGCCGCCGGTCCTGGGTGCGGCCGTCGTCGTAGCTCAGGGTGAGCGCTTTATGCTTTCCGCCGGGAAAGCAGCAGTAAACTCTGTTCATAAGGTTCCTCTTCTTGGCAAAAAGGTCCTGTTCACAGGAAGGGCTGCCGTTTGCACGGCAGCCCCTGATGCTAGTCGATCAATTACTGATGGTCAGCCTGGTACAGCTCGTTGAGCTCGCTGGTCACGGCGTTGCCGCCCTGCTCAGCCCACCTGTCCCACTCAGCGCGCAGCTCGTCCTCGGTGATGAGGCAGGCGATGTACTGCACAGCCGCGTTGGAGATGATGTCGTCCAGTTCCTTGCCGTGGGCGACATAAGTCTCTCTGGTGTAGGGCAGGCAGGGATTGGCTACCGCGTACTTGGCGTACTCACGGTTCAGTTCGTCGTAGCGCTCGCGGGCAAACACCCAGGCTTCGCTGCCGACGTACTTGGCTCTGGGAGACTCGAGGTCGCCGGGAACGCCCATGCCAAGCTGGTTCAGATTCTGATGATACTTGCCTTCGTTGGTGCTGTAGTCGCCGTCTTCGGGAGTGTAACGATAGCCTTCTTCGTCCACTTCGTAGGTCACGCCCTGCAGACCGGCGTTGATGACGGTCTGGCCGTCGGGGCTGTTGCACCAGTCGAGGAACTTGAGCACCTTGGGCAGGTCTTCTTCCTTAACGGACTTGGTCACCAGCACGGCGCCGGCGTAGCCGGGGTTCTGGGGCCATACGCTGATGGTACCGTCTTCCTTCTCAAGGCCGCATACGCTCATCCAGATCAGGCCGGTGGCGCCGGCGTTGTCGTCGAACCACTTCTGCTGACGATGGGCGTTGTCCATGCAGTCAAAGCGCATATAGGCCTTCTCCTGGCGCTCAATGGGATCCCAGTCGGCGGTGGAGATCTGCGCGAAGTTGGGGTCGATGCCGCCGATCTCGTAGAGATGGCGCAGCCAGTTAAGACCTTCCAGATAGGCGGGATCGGTGTGGGCGGGATATACGTTGCCGTCCTCATCGATGCCCCAGGTGTTGGGGGCGCCCATGGCCACGGTGATCACGCTGATGGTGCCCGCGGTGTAGGAGCACATATTCAGGCAGTAGGTGTCTTCCTTGTAGGTGGCCAGCGCCTCAGCCAGCTCGGTCAGCTCTTCGATGGTCTCGGGAGCCTTGTCAAAGCCCAGCTCGTTGGCGATGTCCCAGCGGTAGTAGATACCGCCGCGGGGGAAGGCACGTCCGCGGGGCAGACCGTACAGCTTGCCGTCGATGGACATGTTCTGATATACGGCAGCGGAACCGGCGGCCAGGTAAGGATACTCTTCGGCGTCCTTCACATAGTCGGTCAGCTCCCAGAAGCCGCCCGCCCTGGCGGTGTCGACGACCACGGGGGCCTTCGCGTCGGTGGCGGAGATCAGCATGGCCTTGTTGTCATCGGTCAGCTCGGTGTTGAAGATGGTGGAATACTGATCGTTGGCACCCCACTTGATCTGCAGTCTCACGCCGGTCTGGGCTTCGATGTAGTCAAAAATGGGGTTGTTCTCCTGCTGGAAATCGATCTCAGAGGGGAACTGGGGCAGCAGCACGGTGACTACGAAGGGCTCTTCCTCAGCCATGGCAATGCTCATGGCGGTCAGGGCCATCACCAGCGCCAGCATAAGGGCAACCAGTTTCTTCATTAAGGGTTTCCTCCTTTTTGATTTGTTATCTTGTCAGCGGCCTGAGCCGCGGATAACCTTTGTTTGCTGCAGAATTCGCTGCGGCACAAGAGTTGTAACGGATTGCCGCGGCGCTGATGCGCCTCGCAATGACGTTTGTATTTGTTCGCAATGAACGGAACTATCCTTTGAGCGCGCCCACCATGACGCCCTTCACGAAGTACTTCTGCAGGAAGGGGTACACACACATGATCGGAACGGTGGAAACGACTATGACCGCCATCTTCACGGACTGCTCCGGCGGCTTTACGAACTCGGGGTCCATGTTGGACATATCGCCTGCCGAGCCCGTAGCCAGTATGATTATCTCGCGCAGCAGCACCTGCAGGGGCCACTTTTCGGGAGTGCTGGTCATATAGATCATGGCGGAGAAGTAGCTGTTCCAGTGGCCCACCGCGTAGAACAGGCCGAAGGTGGCCAGTACGGGCAGCGACAGGGGCAGCACTATCCTTATCAAAACGCCCACGTCGTTGCAGCCGTCTATGGAAGCGGATTCCTCCAGTTCCTGGGGTATGCCCTGGAAGAAGTTCTTGACTATCATCATGTTGTACGCGCTGATGGCGCCGGGCAAAAGCACCGACCAGTACGTGTTTTTGAGTTTCAGCACATTGGCTACGACTATGTAGCCCGGGATCATGCCGCCGGAGAAGAACATGGAGATTATGACCAGGTTGAGGAAGAAGTTCCTGCCCCTTAAGCGCTGCTTGGATATGGCGTATGCCATTGTCACGGTAAAGAAAAGGTTTATGCCTGTGCCCGCCACCGTGATGAACACGGAGTTGCCGAAGCCTCGTAATATCTTGTTTGAGGAGAAGATGTACTCGTAGGCGCTGAACGATACGTCCCTGGGAAAGAAGAACAGCGGACGTGTGTTGATCTCGTACTCCGTAGCGAATGACGCCGCTATGATGTAAACGAAGGGAAGTATCGTGGTTGCCGCGACGAGGGTAAGGATTATGTAATTGAGCGTGTCGAACACTCTGCTGCCTACGGTGGCGTGCTGACCTACCGGGCCGGAGCTTTCCAGCCTTTTGCGGGCTTTATTGTCTAAAACCGCTGTCTGCTGTGCCATAACGGAGCCTCCCTTCTAATACAGACCCTGCTCGCCCAGCAGGTGTGCAATCTTGTTGGAGGTCAGCACCATGCTCACGCTCACCACGGCTTTCATAAGGCCGATGGCGGAGGCGTAGGAGAACTGGCCTGCCTGTATGCCCTGTTGGTACACGAACACGTCCAGGGTCTGGGAGACTTTGTAGTTAAGCGGGTTCGTCATAAGGATAAGGTGGTCGTAGCCCGTATCCAGCACGCTGCCCATGCGCAGGATCAGCATGAGCACGATGGTGGAGCGGATGGCGGGCAGGGTGATGTGCCACAGCCTGCGCAGGCGCCCCGCGCCGTCCACCATGGCAGCTTCGTACAGCTGGGTATCCACATTGGTGAGGGCCGCCAGGAAGATGATGGTGCCCCAGCCGGTCTCCTTCCAGATGGTCTGGCCGATTATCATCCAGCGGAAGGTGTTGGGAGAGCCCATGTAGTTGATGGCGGTGCCGAGCAGCTGCTGAGTGAGCTTGTACACTATGCCGCTGGGCCCGAACATAACGAACGTGATGGAGACCACGATGACTATGGAGATGAAATGCGGCACGTACAAAAGCGTCTGCAGCAGCTTTTTGTACTGGAGCGAACGCATCTCGTTGAGCAGCAGGGCGAGTATGATGGGCGCCGGGAAATACAGCACCAGGTTCATGAAGCTGAGTATCAGCGTGTTGATAAGATAATCGACCCATGTCTTGAACGAGAAGAAGTAACTGAACCACTTCACGCCGACCCACGCGCTGCCCAGCACGCCCGTGTAGGGATTGTAGTTCTCAAACGAAATAAGAATGCCGAACATGGGCAGGTATTTGAATATGACAAAGTAGACCAGACCGGGCAAAAGCAGCAGATACAGCCACTTGTCCCGTCTGACTTCCGAGAACAGGGTCCGCCAGTACTTGGCGCCGCTGCCGTAAAGCGCTTTGCGCTCCATCGCCTTGATGCTCATTCGCGCATCCAACCTTTCGTATTTGGTGAGGGTGTGCCGATTTAGAAACAGGAGCCGGTTTGCTATTCTCTTTGCATAAGTTCCGTGAGCATGAGGAACGTGAGGCCCTGGCCGTATGCGGTGGGCGTCACGATGATGTCTTTATAATGCTGCAGGTTATGTCCCATGCCGGTGCCGCCGCTCACGCCCTGCACCGCGCCGGTCTCGTCGATCTGCTCAAGCACGGCTTTTGCGGACAGCATGCCCATCGGCCCGTAGGTCTCCTGGGTCAGCCAGCCCAGCCTTACGCCTTTCAGAATGCCGTAGGCGATGGCGGCGGTGGCGCTGGTCTCGCAGTAGGTCTCCTCCACATCGATAAGCGTGGTATACAGGCCGTTAACCCGCTGGTACTTCCACAGCGCAAGAGCCTGGTCCTGCCACGCGCTCTTTATCATGCGCATCGCCGCGCTGCCGCTTTTGGTGATGTCGTAAAGCTCTATCGCGGACACGGTGAACCACGCGTTGCCCCGCGCCCAGAACGCCTCGGCGAAATTGTGCCGTCGGTCAAACGTCCAGCCGTGGTAGAACAGCCCGTTAACTTTGTTTTGGAGATAGCGGATGTGGATAAGGAACTGATATTCCGCCTCGTCTATAAGCTCCTGTCTGCCCAGCACGACGCCCGCCTTGGCAAGGAACAGCCCCACCATGAACAGCGTATCGCACCAAAGCTGCTGATAGTGTTTGTTCCACACGGTGCAGTGCTGCAGTCCGCCGTATTCGGTGCGGGGCATCTCGCCCAGCACCCAGCCGAGCCACTCCTCTATCACCGGGAGATACTTTTCGTTTTTCGTCTCCTGATACAGGCAGGTAAGCGCCAGCACGGGCGCCACGGTATTCACGTTCTTATGCGGCTTCTCCGGACGGGACAGCATGTCGTCGTACCAGGAGGTGAGATAGTCGAGTATCTTCGTGTCGCCGCTTAACTGATAAGTCTTGTATATGCCGTATAGGGCTACGCCGGTAGGCCATTCCCAGTTGTTCATGGTGAGATGCCCGCGGGAAGGGTCGTTCCCGTCCGCTCTTTGCAGCATCCCAAGCACCTTGTCTGCGGTCTCCTTGTAACCCACCGAATCGCCCTCCAGAAAATGTCACAAATCCATGTGTATTATATGGAAATACCCGTGATTTGTCAAGGGGCGGAGGCCGATTTCGCTTTGTCTTTTGCGCGCGCATTTCTGTCCTTACAGTGTCAAAACATACATAGCGGTGCCATTTTCGCCTTGTTATATTTTCACCCGTGTTGTATAATAGCTTAAGCTAAACTCACAGGCTCGGGGGAATTATGCTTACACATAAAGATCTATGGCTCAAAGGCGTTCAGGACGCCGTTTCCGACGCGCTCCGGCGCCAGTGTACGGACCCATCAGACCGGTTTTACGGCACGATAGAAGGCGTGGCGGGCGGTTATACCAATCCCCACTCCGCGCTGTATACCGCGCGCACGTTCCTGCAGGCGTACTACTGTGACGGGCAGAAATACTTCCATGATCCCCTTATGCTTGAAAGGAGCATACCCGCACTCGAATACGCCCTGCGGCTTCAGCACGACGACGGCACCATGGACCTGCTGGAGACGAATTTCCACGACGGCGCGGAGACCTCCTTTACCGTGGGCACCATTGCCCCCATCGCGCTGCTCATGAAGGCGAAAACCCAGAACACTCCCCCGGAAAACCGGGCATGGGAGCTTATGTACAGGTATCTGGAAAACTGCGCCCGCGGCGTCGTGGACGGCGGTTTCCACACTCCCAACCACAGGTGGGTGATGAGCGCGGCGCTGGCGTTCCTATACAAGATCACGGGATACGCGCCCTGTCTTTACAAGCTGCGCCATCTGCTGGACGAAGGCATAGACTGCGATGCGGAAGGCGAATTCACCGAGCGTTCCAGCGGCACATACAACCTCGTCTGCGACCGGGCGCTGATATTCATAGCCGAAGCGGCAGATATGCCCGAAATGCTCGACTATGTAAAGCGCAACCTCAAAATGATGACCATGTATTTCGAGCCGGACCTGACCATAAACACCATGAACTCCACCCGTCAGGATGCGGGCACTTCTCCCGACTGGCGCATCTACTACGGCCTTTACCTGTACATGGCGCTCAGGACCCGGGATGCGGAATTCATCTGGATCGCCAACAGGATGCTGGAGCAGAGCGCCGGCGCGATGAGCTGGGCTGCCTCCAAAGCGCCCGGTCAGATGCTGCCAGGCTTCGAGTATCTTCCCTTCGTGCTGCTGGATCCGGCGCTCGACCCCGGCTGCATGGAGACGGAGGGCACTCCCCCGTGCTTTGACTATGTCAAGCACTTTGAAAACAGCGGCGTCGTGCGTATGCGCAAGGGCGACACCTCCCTCACGCTTATCCAGCACAACCCCATGTTCGCCAAGCTCAAGCTGCTCAATCACTGGGTAGGTCTGCGTTTCTGCGGCACTTTCTACGCGAAGGGCCAGTTCGAAGCCCAGGAGATCACCCGCGACGGAGAGTTTTTCATACTCACCTACCGCTGCCGCTGGGGCTACAAAGGCCCGCTGCCCGAAAAACCCGCCTCTTCCGTATGGAGGGAGATGGACCATTCCTCAAGGCCGAACGTGTTCATGCAGGATTATATCGTCCGCGTGCGCATGCGCTTTACCGGCAGAGGCCTGGAAGCGCATATAACCACCGAAGGCGTTGAGCGCGTGCTGTGCAAGCTGGAGCTGCTGCTGGAAAGCGGCGGGCACTACATGACCTCCGACAGCGAACTGCGCGCCCGTCCCGGGGATTACGTGTACCAGAAATGCCCGCGCGCCGGCTACCGTTACAACGACTCCAGGACGCTGGTCATTGAGGGCGGCGCATTTAACGAGCCCTACGGAGAAAACATGCGCGGCAGCGTTCCCGTTCCGGACGGCGTGTTTACCGTGTGCTGCACGTTTGAAACGCCCATCGACCACACTGTCAGGCTCAGTTTCGTTTAGGAGGCACATAAATGGATAAGACCGCATTGGATGCCGCCATAGCCAAGATAATCTCAGGCATCACTGATAAAAACAATCCCATGGCCTTCACGGCAAGGGACGGTTCCCATTTCATGGACGCGTGGGACTGGTTCCAGGGCGTGGCGCTGTTCGGGCTGTACGAATACTACCGCGACAGCGGGGACAGAAAGATCCTTGAATACCTGACGAACTGGTTCGACGAGCGCATGGACCGTCAACCCACGAAGAATATAAACAGCATGTGCCCTCTGCTGACGCTCAGCTATCTTTATGAGATCACCGAAAGGCAGGACTATCTGGCGGTCTGCTCCGAGTGGGCCGAGTACGCCATGGCCTCGCTCCCCCGCACGGAGGAAGGCGGCTTTCAGCATATCACCATAGATTCGGACAACTACATGCAGCTGTGGGACGACACGCTTTACATGACGGTGCTGTTCATCGCCCGCATGGGCCAGCTGCTCAAACGCTCCGACATGACCGAGGAAAGCGTGCGCCAGTTCCTGGTGCACATAAAGTATCTTACCGACACCAAAACGGGGCTTTTGTTCCACGGCTTCAACTTTGACGGCCGCCACCACTACGCAGAGGCGCTGTGGGGCCGCGGCAACGCCTGGTTCACCGCGGGACTGGTGGATTATCTGGATATGGCCCGGATCCCGGAAGGCGTAAAACTGTTCCTGCTTTCTACGCTCGAGACCCAGGCGAAAGCGCTGAAAAAATACCAGGATGCGGACGGCATGTGGCACACACTTATAAACGACCCTGAAAGCTACAAAGAAGCCTCTGCCACCGCCGGGTTTTCCTACGGCCTTATGAAGGCGGTCAGAAAGGGCTATCTTGACGAAAGCTGCCGCGCGGCGGCGCTCAGGGGGCTTGACGCCATCATGTCCCGCATAGACGAGAACGGTCTGCTCAAAGACGTTTCCGCGGGCACCTGCTTAAGCGACAGCCTGGACTATTACCGCAATATCCGCGTAAACGCCCAGCCTTACGGCCAGTCCATGGCTCTATTGCTGCTCATGGAAGCGAAAAAGCTGTAGATCCATACAAAAACCGCCCCGGAAGCTTTGGCTTCAGAGGCGGTTTCATTTTGCGTTCTATTTGACTTCGATCATCCAGATGCCGTGCGCGCGGACGGGGAACGTGACGCGCCTGGCTTTTAGCGGCAGATATTCTTCCCGCTCGTTTTCTTTCAGCGTGCGTTTATATGCGCAGCTTATGGGCATTGTAAACTCGATCTCGGCTTCTCCCGCCTTGCCTGCGGTCTCGTAGCCTCTCAGGATCAGGCTCCCGTCCGATTCGTCTATGCTCGTCACGGCGACGCTGCCTCTGATCTCCTTTATCAGCCCCGCCTCCAGAGGAAGCGTGCCCGCGTGCGCGCCCACGGACTGGTACAGGATCGGGTGGTTGTTCAGGTCAGCAGTCATTTCCGGCTGCAGGCCCGTTCCCGCCCTGAGATAGAGGTTGATCTCGTGTATGCCCCTCTCCGGGTACGGGTCGGGGTTCGTGGCGGAGTTGATCAGCGTTACGGACAGCGAATCGCAGCCGAGCCTGTAGCCGTACTTGCAGTCGCTGGTCAGCGTAAGCGCCGTGCCCAGCCCGTTTTCGGCGGTAACGGCGAAGGCAGGCACGTCATTGTTCACGACTTTGCGCGTGATCCTGCCCTGGGGTATCAGGCACTCAAAGGCACCCGTGAGCGCCTTGAGCGGGCAGCGGTAGCTCAGCACGGGAATGATCTCGTGACCCTGCTCCTGCCAGTCCACCTTGAGTTCCACCCTTATCGCGTCGCTGCCCGCGTCCAGGTGATAAGTCACTTCCGCCTTGGAAGGCACGCGGCAGATGCCGTCCATAAGGAACGTGGCCTTCACGCTCTGCCTGAGTTTGCCGTCAGCCAACGTTTTGAGCTCCACGCAGCGGTCCACTTCGTTCTCTTTGATCGTCCTGCCTATGTTCCAGGCGCTGGAGGTGGCGCGCTCGGTCTCAAGGAAGCACAGCCCCGCGCTTTCACCCTCTTTAAGCAGGTTTACGCCCATGTTCAGGTCGATCATCTCCGTCAGCCTGCCGGTCCTGCTGTCTACGCGCGCCCGTATGATGCCGTTGTCCAGCACTTTGTCGTCGTAGAACCCGCTGGTGCGCTCAGGCTCCAGCAGGAAGGAAGGGTAGTTTTCCGCCTGTGCCTGGTACAGCGCCACGGTGGTGTAGCCCAGCGCGGGCACTTCCGCCTCGACCAGCACGCGGAAATACATGTGATCCCAGTATTTCTGCACCTGCCTGTCCAGCAGCTGCATCCTCAGGGCTTTGCCGTCCTTGTCGCAGACCGCCAGGCGCTTGAGATCACCCGTCCAGTCCCATACAGTGAGCTCGCACACGGCTGTGCGGGCGTAAGGCAGCGTGTTGAACAGCGTGAACGCCCTGTTAAGCCCCTTGCCCCTTTCGGGTGAAGGTGCGCCTTTGAAGCTTTCTATGCCCCAGCCCGCGCCCGCGCCTTCGCTTTGGGTGTAGCTGACGTCTTCCGGCGCGGCAAACACTTTAAGACTAATGGTATCCAGGTTTTTACACACGGCGCTCATGGCCTGCTGGGACAGCGTATTGGTCACGGACGCGGTCTTCTGGTACAGGCCCATGGCCCATTCGCGGGAATCCTGCACGCAGGAACCGGTGAGTATGTCGTGGAAATGGGTGAACAGCACGTCCCTCTGGGCTTCCTCCAGCTTCGCCTTGTCGCATGCATGACCCGTTTGAACCTTCGCCAGCGCGGTGAGCGCGCGGGTATCGATAAGCGCGTTCTCCATGCGCCGGTTGCCCCGTTTGATGCGGCTCTGGGTAGTGTAGCATCCCTGGGCAAAGTAGTTGATTTCTTCCGTCACGACGGGTGTTTTGTCCCTGACCTGCTCCGCGTCACGGAAATAATCCCTGAGCCCGCCAAAGCGAATAGTCGGGAACACGGGCCATTTCTGCATACGCAGGGCGGCTTCCACGTCCCTGCGGGTGGGCCCGCCGCCGTGGTCGCCCACGCCGTACACCACCATGCCCGTTTTAAGCCCACTCTGGCGCTTCACCACGTCGAACAGGCCGTGGGCGATGTGGGGCTTGATGCTGCCATTGTACCAATTCGCTTCCTTCAGCAGCAGTATCTCCGCTCCCGACGCAGCCCGGTAGCGGTAAAGGTACTCGTCCAGGTCGTTGCCGCGGCAGTGGTACATGTATTTGACGCCGCCGAAAGCGTCTATCTCCGGTATGGTCAGCGCATGGCCGAAAGTGTCCGGCACGAAATCCAGGTCAAACTGTTTTACGCCCCAGACCTCTTTCAGGTATTTGCGCGTAAGCTCGATGTGCTTTAACAGGCTCTCGCCGGAAGGCATGTTTTTGTCGGATTCCACCCAGCTGGTGGCGGCAACTTCCCACCTGCCCTCGTCTATGCGCTGCTTAATGCGGCGCATGAGCTCAGGGTCATATTCCTCTACGATCCTGTATACCGAGCCCTGGGACTGGGTGAACGTGAAATCAGGATACTCGTCCATTATGTCGCACATGGTGGTGAATGTGGCCAGCGTGACCGCCACGGTCTCCTGCCAGCTCCACATCCAGTTCATGTCGATGTGCGCGTGCCCCGTGAGGATGAGCTTGTAGCTCTTCGCGGCTTCCGACAGGGGCATCAGCAGTTTTTCGGCCTCTTCGCACGCCCCGTCAGTCAGCGCGCCGTCCCGGTCAAGCGCGTTTTCAAGGTATTCGAAGCAGCTTATCACCTCTTTGTCGAAAGCGCCTTCGTTTGCTTCGCTCAGCCTCAGCGCGAATTCCGCCTCGCTGAGTATGCGCTCGTTCCAGCGGGTCATGGGCGTTATGCCGTCTTTCTCGTGTACCGTCACCCCAAACGAGTATTCAAAGGCCTTTTGTTCCCTGTTGCCCGCCACACGCGTCTTCAGGCGGATAAATCTTTCAAACAGCTCTTTCATGGAAACTCCCCCAACAGTGTTATTTCAAGGCGTAGCGCCGGAAACGCTCGATCTTCCCGAATACGGAATAGTTCGCGTCGTGGAAGGAATGCGCCTGATTGTCCGCCGCGCGGGTCAGGTACAGTATGTCATCACCGTCGAAAATGAAATCCGTGTACTGGAAGCCCGTAAGCTTCGGGTCTTTGTCCGTAGCGTCTATAATGTCCGCCGCGAGGCTCCAGCTAATGCAGTCGCGGCTCACCATGAGCGAGACCAGGTTCCTGTCCAGCCGGTGCTCGTGGGAACGCAGGCGGTCTATTATGCTGTAATAACAGCGGCTTGTCTCGTCGTACTTCACCACGAATTTGGCATGATTCCCCGGAAAATCTATGGTGCCCAGGTACGAAAGCGGTCTGTCCGGCGCGACCACTTCAAAATACATTATCTTACCGTAGCTCGGCTCGCAGTTGGCGATCTCGTACCTCATCAGGTTTACCAGCCTGCCGTCGGGAAGCACGGTCAGGCTGCCTTCCAGCAATCCCACGCTCTTTCCCTTAGCCGCTCCAGGCCAAGTGGAATCATAGCTGACCGGCGGAGTGAATTCCCAGCTGGCAGGATCCAGCAGGTCGCTGTCCTCGGGCGCTGAGAACACCATCACATCGTGCCCGCCTTTTGCCCAGCTGCCCCATTCGCAGCTGTTCCATATCCTGCCTTTCCAGCAGACCACCGGCTGCGGGTTTTTGTGTATGCCCTTTTCCGCCCAGTGGCACGCCCCGCGCCAAAGCACGCTGGGAGGAGAGAACGTATTGCCGCCGTCAGTGGACTTGCCAATGAGCAGGTCGCCGTACTCGGTGGAGCACGCCAGCATGTAGATATCGCCCCTGTGCACGAACAGCCTGCCCCAGAAGCAGGGAAACAGGTCGCACACCCAGTGCCACGTCCGGCCTTCGTCGTCGCTTCTGAATATCAGGCTCAGGTTCTGCGGCGCTTTGGGCCCGAACAGGTCCATGGAGCACAGCAGATGCCCCTGCGGCGCGCGTATCAGGCTGGGAGAGCACAGATACTGCCCGGAAAAGGCGTAAAATCCATCCTCCGGGTGCAGATAGTTTACCGTAACGCCGCCTCCGGCGCGTTCCCCGGTCCTGAACAGGCGGGCACGGCTGCGCTCGCCGGCGCATTCGAGCCTGAGCTCATAATCCGTATCGGGCTCAAGGCCCGTGAACTCGCAGAAGTTATCCCGGGCCACAGCCACACGCACGGCCTCTTTGTCCCTATACCGCAGTTCCGCTTTGACAGGTCCGCGATCCCGGGGGCGCAAAAATTCCGCCCTGACACAGTCTTTTCCGGGCACGAGACGGTCAATGAACAATCCCGCGTCTTCTGTTCCGGGCGGAACGTAAGGCTTCCAGCTCCATTGCGTATGTGGTTTCATAGAATCACCCCGTGCAGATAATTCCACGCGTCGTCAGATAATTCCTGCTTTTTCCGAACGGCTGTACGCCTTTACCCCTATGCGCTGACCCTGCAGTATGTCGTTTACCCGGCGCGCCAGCTTCTCGCTCGTCTCCGGGCAGCTCCGGTCTATCCATGCCATCACCAATCCAGCGCAGCCAAACGCCACGAAGTTGTAGTCATAGTTGAACTCGCTTTCACGTTCTGTGGTGATGTCCCAGATCGTCATGCACTTTTCGCGGATCAGCCTGTTCAGCCTGTACAGGAAGCAGATGTCGCCCCTGAACGACATGAGCACGCCCATGATCTCCCGGTTCTCGCGGATGAACTCGAACATTTCCGTGAGCATCTGCTCGTTGAGCGGGGTCTCGCCGAGTTTCTCGCCCAGGATCTGATTCAGGGCTTCCAGCAGTTCATCCTCTATGCTTTCCAGCATCTGGAATATGTCCCTGTAGTACAGGTAGAACGTACCGCGGTTCATGTCCGCCCTGTCGGTCAGCTCCTTGACCGTGATATCCTTTATCTGCTTCTCCTTCATGAGCGACGTCAGCGCCTGGGTGAGCAGTTTCTTTGTGCGCCTTACGCGCCTGTCTTCACTGCGGGGCTTGTTTTCCAAAACTTAACGCCTCCTTTAATGAACACATTCAGCCATATATGTTCAATTACATATGTATAAACTGTACACTGTTCATTTTCGTGCATGTATAATTATAGATGCGTATTGAAAATATACACAAAGATAATTATAATTCATGAAGTCGATATAGTCAACACCATGTTCAGTATTTCAAATTCGTGAATTCCGATGCGGACACGGAATACCGGGCAAAAGCTGACACGGTGCAAGTATAAAAAATCATTCCCACAGGTTTAAACTGCTACAGGAGGACACATGAAATCCGACGAGACCAAGCGGCATCTTTCCCTGGCGTTTTTGGAGTTGTTGGACAAGCGGCCCATCGGCAAGATCAGTATCTCCGACATTACCGTTCAATGCAGCGTCAGCCGCATGACCTTTTATTACCATTTCAGGGACATATACGACCTGGCGGGCTGGACGCTGGAAAACGAGCTGGGACAGGCGATCGACCAGAACCGGGAGATGGTGAGCTGGCAGCAGCGGTTCATGGAAATGCTCAACGCCTTAAAGCCCAGAAAGCGGCTGCTGCTGAACCTTAAATCCTCCTTCAACAGGGAATTCCTGGAGCGTTTCATACTTGGCGAATTCCAAAAGCTCCTTATGCCGGTAATAGAAGCCTGCCCGATAAGTGAGAATGTGGACAGAGAGGATCAGGAATGCGTCTGTGCCTTCTACTCCTACGCGCTGATGGGGATCGTGTTAAAGTGGATCTCCGAAGGCATGGTCCAGCGCCCGGAAGCCCTCGCCAGGCAGGTCTCGGCGATCATGGAAGGCGGCTTTGAGAACAGTCTGAGCAAGCTGATCAAGCGGTAAAACGCGGCGGGAGAACGCTTCTCCCGCTGTTTTTATGCTATTTTTTTGTAAAATCACGTCTTTTCTTCCGTTTGCATTTCCTCTTTGTGGTACAATTATACTGTGTATGAATACTCACGCGCATATGGAGGGCTGTATGAGAAGGGTGTTATGCGTCCTTGTTGTGCTGGCGTTTGTGTGCGCCTTGCCGACCCTGTCTGCCTTTGCGGAGGAAGTGACTGTCTCCTCCGCCATGAAAGGCGCGCTGTTCTCTTCCCTGTGGGGTGGCACGCAGGATGACGCTTTCGCGCGGCGCCTGCTTAACGGTCTGAGCCCCGTTTACTGGGACGAGGAACATCACAGATATCGGCAAAACGGGAACGTAGCCGAAGGTATCAGCATCTCCGAGACGCCGGACGGAGGAAAAGAATACCTTATCGAATTCAGTCAGCAGCTGCGTTTTTCTGACGGAAGCTCCGTTACCGCGCGTGATTACGCTTTGACCGTACTGGTCCTGGCTTCCCCGTACATGGAAGAGCTTGGCGCCCGGGGCAGCGCATACTGTCACCTTTCGGGCTGGAGCAGCTATCATACGGGCAAATCGCGGGTGTTCTCCGGAGTCAGGCTTATCGGCGACCATCAGCTCGCGCTCACCGTTGCTCCCGAATACCTGCCCTGCTTTTTTGAGAGTGGCCTGATAAGCGTCACCCCCCTGCCCATGTCCTCGCTGTTTCCGGACCTTGGGTTATATGACGAGGGCGACGGCGCGTTTATAGCTTCGGCCGAAGACAGCAGCCGGGGCGGGCTTTCCGCCGATATGCTGCGCGCAGCCCTGCTGGACCCGGTCACGGGATACCTTTCAGCCCCCGCGGTAACGTCCGGCGCGTACCGCTTTGTGAGCTTCGACGGCGAAACGCTGGTGCTGGAAGAAAACCCGTATCACTCCGGCCCGGTCGCGGCGTGCTCACCCATGCCGGACACCTTCACCTGCCTGGCGTTCGCCTGCGAAAGGAAAACGCTTTCCAGCGCCAACCTGCGCAAAGCCATAGCCCTGTGCGTCGACAGGGACGGGCTTCTGAGCGCGGCTAAGATCGGGGCTGACAGCGCTGTGAACGGCTTCTGCTCCGTAAACGATCCCGCTCTTACGTACCCCGCCAATACTCTGAGCTGGCCCTATCAGAGCGATATGGACGCGGCAGTAAAGCTGCTCGAGGAAGACGGCTGGACGCTGGATGAAAACGGCGAAAGCTACGACGCTGCCTTCGACGGCGTGCGCTGCCGGCTTGAAGACGGGGAGCTTGTGCGGCTCAGCCTGAGCATATCCTATGAAATGGACGGGGCATTTGACGACGGCGCGATAGCCGCCTGCCTGGTCGACAGGCTTGCCCAAATAGGCGTAGAGCTGATATGCGAGCCGCTGGATACGTCGGAACTTGACCGCATCGCCCTCTCCCCCGGAAAGCGTTTGAGCGACCTTATGCTCGTTTCCGTTGAGCTGAGTCCGGACGAAGACCTGTCCGCTTTCTTTAAGCCAAACGGCGCCGGCAACATTTTCGGCATAAACGACCCGGAGCTTTATCAGGCCGCCCGGAACGCGTACCGCACACCGGAAGGAGATTACGCGGAGTATTTTGCCCGCTGGCTTGAATTCCAGTCGGCCTTTACCGGGACACTGCCCGCCATACCCCTTTACTGCGTAGAGTATCCATACCACATACAAGACGAAAGGAACTTATCTTAGTGAAAATAGCCATACTTATAGACGCTGAAAACGTCCAGCCCGTGTTCGCGGACCAGATCTTTTCCCACGCCGCGAAGCTGGGCGACATAGCCTGCAAAGAGCTTTACGGCGCGGCGCAGGCGCTCAACAGCTGGGTGGAGCCCGCGCTTAAATACGCAATACATCCCAATCTCACCATCCGCCCTTCAAAGTATAAGAATTCTTCCGATATAGCGCTGGTTATAGGCGCCATGGACCTGATCGGCAAGTGCGACGCAGTGATAATCGCATCCTCCGACTCCGACTTCTCCTCCCTTTCCGTACGGCTCAGGACCGGCGGCATCGAAGTCATCGGCATGGGCACCGAGAAGGCGAATCCACTGTGGAAGACCGCGTGCTCTTCCTTTGTGACGCTGGCGCTCAATAAGCCCCAACCCAAACCCCAGCCCCAGCAGGCTGCGAAACCCGCGCAGGCAAAACCCCAGCAACCCGCACCGGCGCCCGCGCCCAAGCCTCAGGAAACACAGGAAAAGCCCCAGGAAACCCCCAAATCCCAGCCCAAGGCCGAGGCGACCCACGCGGGCCGCGCCCAGGTCATCCGCGCTTTCATAAAGGAGCAGCTCGCTTCCGCGGGCGGAAAGATCGCCTCCTCGCAGCTGTTCACCGCCCTCAACACTTTGACCGATTACCGGGTGGACCAGCAGCGTTCCCACAGAAAGCCGATAGACTACATTCGCAGGCAGTACGGGGACTCCTTCAAATTTGAGGAATCCGATGAGGGCACCTTCCTGGTGGAGGCCGCCCAGCCCGCCGAGGCTCCAGCGAAAGCGGCGTCCGCCAAGTCTGCCGAGGCCCCCGCGTCCGACGAGGTCGCGCTGCTCGTGCAGGCAGGTATAGAAGCGGAGCACGCGGGCCGGATCGCCGAGATATTCTCCACCAGCAAGGGCATGCGCGCCGCGTACAACCGGCTGCGCGCCACCTTCGGCCAGAAGGACGGCAGCAGGTACTACCAGATAGTCAAAGACCTGGCGGACAGGATACAGCAGTAACACAACGAACAATTCACTTGGGAGGCACCGCCGATGAGCCGGATGGGCGACACCATACGTCAAAACCGTCTAAAATACAAGCTTACCGAGAAACAGCTGGCCAAGAAGACCGGGCTGGCGGAAAGCTTCATAAAGGAAGTGGAGTCCGGCAGGCGCATCCCTTCCGACGACCAGGTCAAGCGGCTGCTCAAGGCCTGCGGCATCACGGAAAGCATGTCCACTGAGATAGACACGTTCAACGCCGTGGAAGAAAAGCCCCGTCCCCGTCCCAGGCCCTACATCATACCCGTAGAAAAGCCTTCCGAGGCCTCCGGCAAGTCTGAAAAGCAGGCCGAGCAGGATGCGGAAAGCTCCGCAGCCTGGCTGGACGCGCTGGGAGGTGTGGTCAAGCGGGTGCCCATAACCGACGAGAAAGGCATAGTTATAGACCACATGCTTTTCCCCGTAGTGGGCGGGAAGATCGAAGGCGGCACGCCGGACAAAGTCACTCTGTTCAGGGTGCCCGACGATTCACTGAGCGGCTTCAGGGTACATGCAGGAGACCTGCTTTTGTGCGTGCCCGAGAAAACGCCTGTGGACGACGCATTCATGCTGGTGCATTACGGCGGAAAGCGGCTGGTCAGGCGCATCAAAAAACTGGATCCATCCCACCTTATGCTCCAGTCCTATGACCGGGAGCTCAGGATAGACAGCATGCTGTGGGGAGAGATAACCATACTCGCCCGCTGCGTCAAGCTGATCCGCACTCTGTAGGAGGTCACATGGCAGGGATAAAAGAAAGCTATACAGGCAAAATAAACCGCAAACTGCAAAAGAAGCTGAGGATAGTAGACGTAGCCGCCGGGCGGCAAAAGGCCGACCTGGTGCTCAAAAACGCCAGGTACCTGAACGTGTTTTCCAACGAGTTCTGCATCGGTGACATCGCCGTGGCGGAGGGGCTCGTGGTAGGCATGGGCGAATACTCCGGCATAAACGAGGTCGACGTCAGCGGCAAGCTGGTGCTGCCGGGGCTTATCGACGCCCACATCCACCTGGAAAGCACGCTCCTCTCCCCCGCGGAGTTCGCCCGCGCGGTGCTCCCCCACGGCACCACCACCGTCATCTGCGACCCGCACGAGATCGCCAACGTAATGGGCGTGGACGGCATAGAATACATGCTGGAGGCCACCGAGGGTCTGCCCGTGGACGTGCACTTCATGCTCCCCTCCTGTGTGCCTTCCACTCCCCTGGACGAAAACGGCGCGCGCCTTGACTACCGGGCGATAGACTCCTTCTACGAGCACGGCCGCGTGCTGGGCCTGGCGGAGATGATGAACTATGTAGGCGTGATCAACGGTGACAGCGACTGCATCGAGAAGATCGTTGCCGCCCAGAGCCACCACAAAAAAATCGACGGCCACGCGCCCGGGCTCACCGGCAACGCGCTTAACGCCTAT
Organism: Clostridia bacterium; assembly: GCA_017551645.1. Lineage (GTDB taxonomy): Bacteria > Bacillota > Clostridia > Christensenellales > Aristaeellaceae > RUG14130. Next base: position 19,815 of record JAFZLE010000099.1, read on the forward strand.
ATGTCCGCGGGCGTATACTCGGAACACGAGTGTGCCACGCTCGATGAAGCGCTCGAAAAGCTGCGCATGGGCCAGTTCATTATGATCCGCGAGGGCACCGCGGCCAAAAACCTTAACGCGCTGCTGCCCCTCTTGAACGAGAAATACTATTCCCGCTGCATGTTCGCCACCGACGACAGGCATCCCAACGACATCCTCGCTGAAGGGCATATAGACTGTATAGTCAAAAAAGCGATCGCCGCCGGCATCGATCCCATAATCGCGCTCAAGGTCGCCGGGCATCACGCCGCCAGGTATTTCCTTATGAACAACAAGGGAGCCATCGCCCCCGGTTATCTGGCTGACCTGATAGTCGTTGACAATCTGGAAGACTTCAACGTGCTCGACGTATACAAAAAAGGCTCCCTGCGCTACTCCAACGGCCATGTGCTGGACTTTGAAAAGCCCGAGATAGACGAGAACCTGCGCCAGCAGGCGCTTGACACCTTCCGTGTGAACGAGCTTACACCTGCC